>CAZXMK010000359.1:0-1501 GCA_964641935.1 uncultured Syntrophaceae bacterium | reverse complement strand
GGGATCGAAATCCCGCATCTCGAGATGGGCGTGCGAATCAATCAGCATGGGAAATACTTCCGCCGGGCTTTCTCTTTTCGTCCCGGCGGATCTTCACATAATCGGCCTTCTCCGACACGTCCGGAAGCTGCGCCAGCGCTTTCGCAAGCTCCTCCTCGGTGATCTCGCTGTTGCGCAGCTTCTGCTCGATGATTCTCCTGTCTATTTCCCCTTTTAAAATCGCCTTTTTGATCATGCAGACCCACCTCCTGCAATGTATGGTTCTCTTTTTCGGCCGGACGGCCCGAAGCCTGCAGCGGGCGTCAACGGCCTTTTGTGGGTGCTCCTAAAGCAGATCGGGTTTCCGTGTCAACGGATATGTCTGCATACATAAATATTTCCAATAGATATCAAGGTCCCGCTTTTCATCCACCCGCCATTTCGCCTTCCGTCGGGTTCTCCGCCGAGATCGACTTGACTCCTTCCCGGCCTGTGCCCTAAGATGCGCCCACTTCGAAACGGAAAGGCATCCATGGTCCAGGACAGCAACAGCGTCACCATCTTCACCGACGGAGCCTGCCTGGGAAATCCCGGACCGGGGGGCTGGGGCGTGGTTCTTCTCTCCGGTCCGCACCGGAAGGAGCTCTCCGGCGGTTGCCGCCTGACGACGAACAACCGCATGGAGCTCCAGGCGGCCATCCGGGGCCTGGAGGCCCTGAAGAAGCCCTGCGACGCCGTCCTGATTACGGACTCCCAGTATGTCTTCAACGGCATCGACAAGGGCTGGGCGAAGCGCTGGAAAGAAAAAGGATGGATGCGCAGCCGGCGGGAGAAGGCCCAGAACGCGGACCTCTGGGAGAAGCTCCTGGAACTGAGCGAGCGGCACCGCGTCCGCTTTCAGTGGGTCCGCGGACATGCCGGGAACGTGGAGAACGAGCGTTGCGACCGCCTCGCCCGGGAGGCGGCAATGCGGCCCGACCTTCCGGCGGACTCGGGATACCGGCCCTGAAGCCGTCACACCACCCTCTGCCGGAGACGCCTACGATCCCTCCGATGCAAGCATCTCCAGGACCCGAGGTGCGGTGTCTTCCGGCTTCACCCCGTACCAGGCCCCGAGAATCCTCCCCTCCTCATCGACCAGAAAGGCCGAGCGGGTGATTCCCATCCCCTTCTTCCCGTACATCGTCTTTTCTCCCCAGACGCCCCAGGCGGCTGCAACCGCTGCGTCCGGGTCCGACAGGAGGGGGTAATCCAGTCCCTCTCTCTCGCTGAATTTCTTCTGTGTGGCCTGTGCGTCCCTGCTGATCCCCAGGACGGCCACGCCCCGCCTCTCCAGTTCCCGCCGTGCCTCCAGCACGTTCCGGACCTGCCTGGCTCACCCCGAGGTACCCGCCTTCGGGTAGAAAAACACCAGGAGCTTCCTTCCCCGGAAATCCGAGATCGCGACGGGGTTGCCGTTCTCATCCATCAACTCGAACGCGGGGGCCTTGTCCCCTTTCTTGAGCCGTTTCATCTTTTCCTC
>CAZXMK010000358.1:0-2893 GCA_964641935.1 uncultured Syntrophaceae bacterium | reverse complement strand
GTGCTTTGGTTGATTCAGGATCTCTCCTGGCTTTTTCCAATGGCGTTCTCATTCCGATGTCCTCTATGCAACAGAAATTATCCATAAATTCTATATGGATAATACATTCCATGTCAAGACGAAACTCCATGCAGTCCGGGGACCCGTGGTTTTCATGCACGGTATTGACAGGGAATCGGTTTTTGGAATGTCCTTTTGGAGGCTCTCCATTCACCCGAGTTTGTCGGGAATGGCATGGTTTCCCCCTGTTCCCGTTTCATGGTATAAGAAACGTATGCCGTAACGGTCCCTGAACGGCGGCAGGCCGTCGCGAAGGCGGGTCATCACGGTGACAAAAGAGGAGATCCTTCAAATGAATCGCAAAGGGATTGATCATCCATGACGAATGAGAACGAAGCAAATGTCCACAGCGGGCACGGGACCGTGGAGTTTCTCCTGCGGCGAATGCGCCACAAGGGAGACCTGCCCGCGTTTTCCAGGCATGTCGTCGAGATCAACAGCAAGCTTTCGTCCCTGAAAGCAATCACCCTGTCCAACACGGGAGACCTGGCCAAGATCATCCTGAAGGATTTTTCCCTGACCAACAAACTCCTCAAGATCGTCAATTCCGCTGTGTACGGAAATCTCGCGGGCAGGGTGACGACCGTTTCCAAGGCGGTGATGCTCCTGGGATTCGAAAAGGTTCGCATGATCGCCACGGCTCTGATGATTTTCGAGCATCTTCAGAACAAGAGCCAGGCGGCGGAGCTGAAAGAGGTCGCCATGGAGTCTTTCCTGAGCGGCGTGATCGCCATGGACCTGGCCGAAAAAATGAAAGTGGGCCGGGTGGAGGAAGCGTTCATCTGCGCCATGCTCCGTCACCTCGGGAAACTGCTGGTTATCTGCTACTTCCCCGAGGAATACGAAGCGATCAAAGAGGAGATGCGGGACAAGGGACTCGGGGAGGACATTGCCACCCGCTCCGTTCTCGGCATCTCCTTCAACGAACTGGGCATGGCTGTTTCGCGGTCCTGGAATTTCCCGGACATGCTCGTCCGGAGCATGGAAAATCCGCCCCCGGGCGTCATCGAACCTGCCATGACGGAACTCGAGCGCATGCGGTACCTGACCCACTATGCACACGATCTCTGCTCGGTCATAGCCGCATCGCAGGGTGACGAATGGGGAGCCGCTCTGGCCGAGATGTCGGTGCGCTACCAGAAGGTGATCCCCCTCCCGGAACAGGAGGTGGAGGTGCTTCTGGACTCGGCGGCCGGGAAAATCGACAGTTTTTCCGGCATCGTCAACCTGGACACGAGCTCCAGCCCTCTCTTGATCAAGCTTTCCGAGCGCCGCAAGGGCGAGACGGGGGAGCCGGACGCCCGGACGCCCGACGGCCGGCAGCCGATGAAAGATGCAGCCGCCAGAGGCGCAAAGGCCGTAGACAAATCGGCCGCCGTCATCGCCCAGGAGAAGAAGCGGATCGTTGCCAGCGGCATCAGCGAGATCGCGGACGTCATGAAGGGTTCATACAACCTGAGCGACGTCATATACATGATCCTGGAGACGATGTACCGGGGGTTTGCGTTCAACCGGGTCATCTTCTGCCTGCGGGATGTCAGCGGGAAAAAGATGGTCGGACGCTTCGGCCTCGGCGATCGGTCGGAGGATATGGTCGCGCTGTTCCAGGTCCAGATCGGCCAGGCCACCGACATCTTCAACATCGCCATTTCGCAGGGGAGGGGCATGATCATCGCCGACGCCGGCGCCCCGACGATCGTCCAGAACCTTCCCGAATGGTATCGAGCCTCCGTTGCGGCACCGGCCTTTCTCGTCTACCCGCTGGTCATCAAGGGAAAGTGTCTCGGCCTGTTCTACGCGGATAAGAGCGAGAGCGGGACCCTCCTGACGGAAAGCCAGTGTATGCAGATGGAGGATCTGCGGGACATGGCCGTCGAGGTGATCACGCAGAAACACCTGTAACGGATCTCCCGCCGGGGGCAATCCGGCCAGACGTTCGGGACGGGCTGCTCTCCACGATGAGGGCGGGAAGAAACCGGGGGAGGGCAGCGCGAATGCGGGCCTCCCCGGGCGTCGGATCGTGAATCCGCCGGCGGTGTCCCTGAAGCCGGCTCCGGCCGGTCTCCTTACGATCATCCCTTCAGAAAGTCCGGTCTTGCCCAGTCGGGGTTGGGATACGTATAGAACCCCTTTCCCGTCTTCGCGCCAAGTTCCTTGCGTTCGATCATTTCCTTGAACGCCTGGGGCGGCAGGTCCTTCGGATCCTTGGACTCGTTATAATAGGACATTTCGATGTCATAGACCACATCGAGCCCCACCATATCCATCATGGTGAAAGGGCCATAGGGCATCCCCGTGAAGACGCGCCAGGCGCGGTCGATGTCCCGATGGTCCACGAAACCGTTGCATGCCATGTACAGTGCCTGCTTTTTGACGGCTCGCCAGATGCTGTTGAAGCAAAATCCCAGGATCTCCTTGTTGACCTTCAGCGGGATCAGCTCGAGGGAGCGGATCCACTCCCGGGCCGCCTCGATCACTTCCGGAGTGGTCTTCGTGCCGCCCATGATGTCGCAGAGGATGAAGCCCATGGCCGGCTGGTAGAAATGCATGTTCAGGCACTTCTCCGGTCGCTGGGTGGCATCCTCGATTCGTGAGATCGGGATGGAGGAGCTGTTGGAAGCCAAAAGCGACGCCTTGGGCGCCAGGGCATCCAACTCGGCAAAGATCTTGCGCTTCAGTTCCAGCACCTCCGGGACGGCCTCGATGACCAGGTCCGCGTCCGCCACGGCTTCCGCGAGATCACCGGTCAGCTTCACCGTGGCCGACGCCTTCTCCCACTCTTCCTTGGGAACGGTCGGACCTTTTCCCATGGCGACCATCATGAATTTCATCT
>CAZXMK010000357.1:414-2917 GCA_964641935.1 uncultured Syntrophaceae bacterium | reverse complement strand
GCGGTTGGAGATGCTGTAGTAGTACCCGTTCTCCTCCTTTTTGGTCATCCAGACGCGCCGCAGGGTGTACTGGGGATCCTCCTGCGTGACGGTGATCCTTCCTTTGTCGTCTGTCACGAGGCGGTCCGCGGAGCCGGAGCCATGGGCGACCCAGATGCCGCGGGTGGCCCTGACGATGGGCTCCAGCGCGGTGACAAGGCCGCTGGCCGGCCGGACCATCTCGATCCCGCTTGCCGTACGCTCGTGCAGGCAGGGCTCGCGGTTTGAGACAACGACAACCCGGGACCCGCGGGTGGTGCGGGAGACGAAATTGCCCAGGTACTTCGAATCGATGAGAGCCTTCATGAGTCCTTTCCCCCTGCCGCGCCCGAGGAAGGAACAGGGGTGCAATGCACTTCAGCGGCGGCCGCCGTCGGCATTGGCTGTCCTGATTTCCAGGGACTGAAAAATTTCAGCGGACAAGAACGCTGTTTGCCCGGGATGCGCGGTTTCTGTCAGCGTTGAGGGATGGACAATGGATTGCTGTGAAGATAATCAAACCGAGGGATTCAAACAAAAAACCTTTGGGACGTCCTTCATTGCACTCATGGCTTGGGACGTGTTTACGACGGTACTGTCTTGACCATACCTCCTTGCCGATTTTTATGGGATTCTTGAAATGCGGAACAACAACCATTCGAATCTGAATTCTTTCGCGTAGATATAGCAGAATTGTTCTTCCCTGTCAACCCCCGGGAGTCCGGCCCCCGGGAGTCCGGCCCGGGAATCTCCTTTCAGCAGACGAGGCGGTTTCCGCCTCCCCGCTGGAGGTACAGGAACAGGGTCAGGTACTCCCGCAGGTGACGGTTCAGGAGAAAGTTCTCCCGGACGAACTCCCGGGCCGTCCGGCCCATTTCTTCGCACTTATCCCGGTGGTGGAGGAGGAAGCGGATCCGGTGGGCCGTGCCCTCCGGGCTGTTGACGAGGTATCCCGTGTAATGGCTGATCACCTGCAGGCGGATGCCTCCCACGTCGCCGCCGATCACAGGCTTTCCCTTCCAGAGACCCTCCGTGACCGTCAGTCCGAATCCCTCCTTGGTCGATTTCTGCAGGATGATGTCGGCGAGGCGCTGCAGGGCGTTTACGGTGTGGTGCGCGTCGGGAGGAAGCAGGAGGACATGGATGTCGCGGTCTCCCTCCGCTGCTGCAAGGACTTCGTCCAGGATCTCCCGGCCCTCGGGATCGTCGGTGGCGGTACCGCCCGCCAGCACAAGCTGGATCGGGAGCACCTGGCGGACGAGCCGGTAGGCCTGGATGACCCCGAGGGGGTCCTTGAATCGGTCGAATCGGGAGACCTGCACGATGACGGGCCGGGAGCGGTCGATACCGTACTCCCGGGCGACGGTATCCAGGTCGAGTTCCATGAGGTCCCGGTTCTTTTCGCTGAGGGGATCAATGCTTGGGGGTATGATGAACTGCGGGTGCGGCAGCGGCTGGGCAAACTGTGCCAGGGAAAAGATGCTCGCGTCGTAGCCCGGCAGGTAGTCGCGGAGGGCCTGCCAGACCGGGCGGAAGGGCCTGCTGACGTCGATGTGGGCCCTCCAGATCCATTTTCCCCGCCGGTTCGGCACCATGCCCAGGAGAGCCGCCGGCTGCGGATCGTGGATGACCACGATGTCCGCCTCCTCGAGGACCGGCCGCAGGCGCTCCAGGTTCCCGCTGTTGACCGCTTCATAGGCATCCCAGTCCTGCCTCTTCAGCACCACCGGGAACCCCTGCAGCCCGTTGTGGATGCCCTTCGTGATCCCGAAAAACGCGCTGTTCCCCTCGATCACCTCCCAGTGCGCGTCCAGGCCCAACTCCGTCATCAGCGGAACCATCCAGTGCATGATTTCCGCGACGCCTCCCCCCTCCCGCGTGGAATTGACGTGAACCACGCGAACTCCCTTCAGCCGGTCGCCAAGCCGGCGGAGCTGATCGACCACGGAGTTCCCGACCACGGGGACGTATGCATCGAGAGTCGGGATCATTGACGCTTCTCCATGCAGAACGGCTTCATGACCCGGACCAGGTCGCTCCTGAGCTCGGTCAGGGACTGGAAGAGGAAATCGAAGGAGCGCATCTCCATGATGACCGGGACCCACGGCTCCCCGAACTCCTCCAGCCACAGGGAGAAATCGTCCACCCTTCCCAGGGTGCGCCGCCGTGCCTCCAGGAAGTGGAAATAAATGCTTCCCTTCGTCATTTTCTCGATGGCGCCAGGCATGTCCTCGGGATAGAGGATGCGGGCGCCCGTCTCGAAGACGACCGTGACGGCCTCCCGGAAGTGGAACTCATGACCCGGAGACACCGACGGGAGAAAGGTCATCTCGTTGATCCGCTCGTCCAGGATGTCCAGAACGTCCGTCCGAAGCTTTTCCATGGAGGAGTATCCGTACGGGTCGATCACACCGAGGCGCTCCGCCAGGACGTTTTCCACGAGCTGGCGCTTCAACCAGACGGCGAAGTCGTTGCGCAAATCTGG
>CAZXMK010000357.1:0-404 GCA_964641935.1 uncultured Syntrophaceae bacterium | reverse complement strand
GGATCAGGAGCATGCAGTCCTTAACGAGAAAAGGCTCCATGAAACCTCCTGTCGCTACGCCAGGCCCGCAATGCGGCGGCACAGCAAAGCCAGCCGGGGGGGATCGGGAACCGGAATGGATTCCCGGCCGGCGGGAAAACGGGCGACCGAGATCGTCACCCCACCGAGGTGAGACACCAGGTCCATCGCCACGGCATCGTTCTCATCGTCGCCGGCGTAGACGATCCGGCCCTTTTCCGCGTCCCGGTTCACGATCCGGCAGAGAACGGAGACACCGAAGGATTTGTCCAGCGTGGGCGAGAAGAGCACCTCGAACGCCTCCGGGGCGGCGCGGATCTTCAGCCCGTGAAGACCGGCCAGGGCCTCCAGCTCCCGCCTCACCTCCTCTTTCCGCGCCTCTCCGA
>CAZXMK010000356.1:0-2921 GCA_964641935.1 uncultured Syntrophaceae bacterium | reverse complement strand
ACCGCCTCCACGACGTTCCCCGTCCCCGCCTCGCCCTTCGTGCGGATCATGGCCGCTCCCTCGGCGATGCGGCGCAGGGCCTCCGCCAGATTGCGGGCCCCGCACACAAAAGGAATGGAGAATTTTGTCTTGTCGATATGGCATTCCTCGTCGGCCGGGGTCAGGACCTCGCTCTCGTCGATGTAGTCGATCTTCAGCGCCTCCAGGAGCTGGGCCTCGACAAAATGACCGATCCGCGCTTTGGCCATGACGGGAATGGAGACGGACTCCTTGATCTTCCGGATCAGCCCCGGCTCCGACATGCGGGCCACCCCGCCCTGGGCGCGGATGTCCGCGGGGACGCGCTCGAGGGCCATGACCGCAACAGCCCCCGCCTCCTCGGCGATCCGGGCCTGCTCGACCGTCGTTACATCCATGATCACGCCGCCCTTGAGCATCTGGGCGAGTTGGACATTCAGTTCGTAGCGCTTCTCATCCACGTCGGATTTCCCTCCCTGCCGGTTCCCAGCATTTTAGTCTTTTTTTCCGCCCGCGTTCCCTTCGCGGCCGAGGCGGAAGCCGGCCGGCCGCCGTTCCACGCCGCGAGGATGGACGTTTTCGTGCCCATGACCGCCTCGAGCACGGAATCGTATCGGTAGATGTCGTCCCGGAATTGGACCGTTCCGTCAGGATCCACCCAGGCGGTCCAGTAGGCGATGTGCACGGTGACCGGCGCCGGGAGTTCCACGCCCATGTTCTTTCCCTTGCGGATGGCGGCTTGAATTTTTTCCCGGGACCAGTTTACGCCATCCTGCAAAAGATAGACCGCCAAGTCAATCGGTTTTTCCACTCGCATGCAGCCATGGCTGAAGTCCCGGACCGTCCGCTTGAACAGGCTCCTCTGCGGCGTGTCGTGGAGATACACATCGTACCGGTTGGGGAACAGGAACTTGATGTGGGACAAAGCGTTGAAGGCCCCCGGATCCTGGCGGATGCGGTACTTTTTGAACGTCTGCTCGTTGAGTTTCTCCCATTCCACCGTCTGCGGATCCACGACGGTGTCCCTTCCCATGATGATCTTCATGGCCTGCTTCTGGAGGGAAAGCGAATCCTTCTTCAGTTTCGGCAGGTACTCCCGGACGGCGATGTTGTGGGGCACGTTCCAGTAAGGATTGATCTCCAGGCGGGTCATGCGCCCCGTGAAGACAGGCGTCCGGTAGTCGATCTTCGGGTCCCGGCTGTATCGCCGCCCGACGACGATCCGCATGCTCAGGGGAGCATGCCCGTTTTCCACGGCCGTCAGGCTGAAATCCGGGATATTGATAAACAGGAAGTTTTTCCCCACCTCCTGGGGCAGCCAGCGCCAGCGTTCGAGATTAACGAGCATCTGGGCCACCCGGCGCTCAACCGGAACGTTGAGGGCCTTCAGGGTTTCCTTCTGGACGGCCCCGTCTTCCGCCAGGCCGTGGCGGCGCTGGAATCTGCGCACGGCCACGTCGAGGGCCTCGTCAAAACGCGGATCCTCGGAGGCCATGGCCGGCGCGAGGTCGCCGCCGGCGATCAGGCGCCGCCGGAGGATCGGCACTCTCGGGTCACTCAGACCCTTTTTCAGGGACTTGCCCGGCGGAATCGCGGGCCATCCGCCTGCGGCGGCGATCTTCGCATAGTCTGCAGCCACGGCTACGAGGCGATCATATCCCGGATATTCGGGCTTGAGAACCTGCAGGTGGATGTCCACCGTCTGGGCCGCCAGGGCATCCTGGAGATAGGCCGGCCAGTCGACAAAACGCGGGCGGGCCTCCCACATCCGGAACAGCCCGTTGGGATCCACCACACCGGAAAGAAGATGCGACCCGAAGAGCATAAAGGCGTCGGTACACAGGAGATCGAATTCGGCACCCTCGACAGGCGACCACTTCCCGGCGATTCTCCAAGATGATTGAAGGTTCCGAATGGCCTCGTAATGGTAATCGGTGGGGCTGAGCCCGTACTGCCCGGCTGTCCACAGAACCGCCAGCAGGCGCTCCGCCTGTTGAGAAGGCCCGTTTTTCAGGACCCAGGCCGGCCCGAAGGAGCGCTGGCGATAGAAATCGACCAGGTGGGCCGAGCGGCAGGGTGTTTCGGCGCGGCAGAGCGGCGGTGCGCCGTTTGCTGGACCGTCCAGACGGGCCTTCAGGACCGGACGCACAAGATCCGGCAGGGACTGGGCCTCGGCAGACCCGCCAAAAAGAAAAATCGCCAGACCCAAGGCGACAATCAAGGCAACGGAAAAGCGCGCGATTTTCATGGCCGTGGCCTATGCGAAAATTCAATTTTTGTCAAGGATATCCGCAATGGGAAAGGGCGGTCGATCCTCGACCGGCGGGAAAGACATCACCAGGGGTGAGAACCCCGTCCTCCCGTCCCTTGCCTTCATCGGTGCCGAAAGGGGATCTCTCCGCCCCCGATCCGCCCAACTCCCTGAATGTCATTGACTTTCCGGAACCCTGTCTTTAGAATGCACATCCTGATGAACAATCCGGAATCCCTTCCCGCAGGCAGCCGCCCATGAAACCGACAGGACTTCGCATCGTGGAAGTCGGGCCCCGTGACGGCCTCCAGAACCTGTCCGTCTTTGTCGCGACGGACCGGAAGACCGATCTGATCCGGCGGCTGGCGGCCTGTGGCATCCGGGAGATCCAGGCGGGTGCCTTCGTCAACCCCAGGGCCATCCCCCAGTTCCGGGACATGAAGGAGGTCCTGGCGGATGTCCGCGGCCTCCGGGACTGCGGAGTCGTTCTGAGCACCCTGGTCCCGAATCTCCAGGGAGCCCGTGACGCCGTGGAGGCAGGCGTGAGCAAGCTCGACTTCTTTTTCTCCGTCAGCCGCTCCCACAACCTGAACAACGTCCGCCAGACGCCGGAGGAGTCCCTCGCGGCGCTCCGGCTGGTTCTCGGCGAGTT
>CAZXMK010000355.1:0-2948 GCA_964641935.1 uncultured Syntrophaceae bacterium | reverse complement strand
ATGCCGGCGGGCCGGCAGGCCACGCAGGTCGTCGGCCTGAAGCTGCCGGGGCCGGGATTCTACATCGTGGAGATGGAGAGCCGGATCCTCGGTGAGCATCTCCTGCAGAAACCGGCGCCGCTCTACGTGCCCGCCGCCGCCCTGGTCACGAACCTGGCGGCCCACTTCAAGTGGGGCCGCGAGTCTTCTCTCGTCTGGGTGACCAGCCTGGACAGGGGCGAGCCCGTCAAGGGAGCCGCGGTGGCGCTCCGGGACTGCACGGGCCGCCCGGTCTGGGAGGGAAAGACCGGTCCCGACGGGATCGCCCTCATCCGGAAGGCCCTTCCGCGGGAAGGCCAGCTGCCCCGCTGCAAGGGGGAGACGAACTGGGAAGAGTCCTCCCGAGCCCTGGCGGACATCCACGGCGGCCTCTTCGTCTTTGCCCGCTCCGGCTCAGACATGACCTTCACCCATTCGAGCTGGAACGACGGGATCGAGCCCTGGCGCTTCCACATCCCGACGGGCTCCGGCGGGCCGGAAGGAGCCGTCACCGCCCACACGATCCTGGACCGGACCCTCTTCCGCGCCGGCGAGACGGTTCACATGAAGCACGTGATCCGGAACCGCACGGGCCAGGGATTCGCCCTTCCCGGGACGGCCGCGATGCCGAAGGAACTGGTGATCGAGCACCGGGGCACCGGGCAGTCGTACCGCCTTCCCCTGGCATGGCAATCCGGGGGACTGGCGGTGAACGTCTGGTCGATCCCGCAGGGGGCGAAGCTCGGCCTCTACGACGTCTCCCTCTCCATGGGCGGCAAGAGCGCCAGGAGACTTCCCTCGGGCATGTTTCGGGTGGAAGAGTTCCGGGTTCCGCTCATGAAGGCGGCCGTCCAGGGGCCCCGGGAGCCCCTTGTGAATGCGCGCCAGGCCGACGTGGACCTCTCGGTGTCCTATCTCTCCGGCGGCGGCGCCGGAGGCCTGGCCGTGAAGCTCCGGGGGGAGGTGCGCGACCGGGAGGTCTCCTTTGCCGACTGGGAGGGATACGAGTTCACCGGCGAGCCGCTGGAGGAGGGAGTCTCCGAACGGTCCCGGCGCGAGATCCCGGAGGACGGGGATGAAACGGGCACGGAGCCCCCGGAGGTGACCGATCGAGCGGCTCCGCCGGCGAAGGGCCGCCTGGCCGTGCAGGACCTGATTCTTGGAGCGGGCGGGGCAATCCGTGCCCGGCTGGCGGATCTTCCGGTGGTGGACCGCCCCCGGGAGATCCACCTGGAGATGGAGTTCCGCGATCCCAATGGCGAGGTGCAGACCGCAGCCACGAACATTCCCCTCTATCCCTCCCGGAGGCTCGTCGGCATCCAGCCCGAGTCCTGGGCGGCCTCCCGGGAGAACCTGCGCTACCGCGTGGCGGTGGTTGACCTCAAGGGGAAGGCCGTTCCCGGCGCGGAGGTGTCCGTCGACGTTTACACCCGGAAGGTCCTGAGCCACCGGGTCCGCCTGGTGGGAGGATTCTACGCCTATCGCAGCAGCGTGGAAATCGCGAAGGTGGGCCGGCACTGCTCCGGACGGACCGATAAAAACGGCCGGCTGAGCTGTGAAGGGCCTGTGTCGCAGTCGGGGAGCCTGATTCTGGCGGCAAGGACGGACGACGAGCAGGGCAACGCGGCCCTGTCCCGGCGCACCGTCTGGGTGGCCGGCAAGGAAGACTGGTGGTTCGAGGCCGGGAACGACGACCGCATGGACGTCCTGCCGGAGCGGCGGAGTTACGAGACGGGGGAGACGGCCCGCTTCCAGGTGAGGATGCCCTTCCGCAAGGCGACGGTCCTGGTGACGGCGGAACGGGAGGGGGTCCTCGATGCCTTCACCCGGACGCTCTCCGGCAAGGGACCCGTCCTGGAGGTACCTGTCCGGGAGCACTGGTCACCCAACGTCTTCATCACCGTCCTGGCCGTCCGGGGACGAACCGGAACGCCCGCCCCGACGGCCCTGTTCGACGCCGGCAAGCCCGCCTGGCGCTTCGGCATCGGCGAGATCCAGGTGGGCTGGAAGGCCCACGAACTGAAAATCCAGGTCCTGCCGGACCGTGAGGCTTACCGCATCCGCGAACGGGCTAACGTGAAGATCCGGGTCTCCCGGGCCGACGGCCGGCCCCTCCCGAAAGGCGCAGAGGTGGCCGTGGCGGCGGTGGACAAAGGGCTGCTCCAGCTCCTGGCCAATGACAGCTGGAAACTCCTCGAGGCCATGATGTCCCGCCGGTCCTGCGAGGTGACCACCTCCACGGCTCAGTCGATGGTCCTGGGAAAGCGGCACTTCGGGCTGAAGGCCATGCCCCACGGGGGAGGCGGAGGCAAGCAGGTTACGCGGGAGCTCTTCGACACGCTCCTCTTCTGGAACGGGCGGGTCGTCCTCGACGAACGGGGAGAGGCCGCCGTGACGATTCCCCTGAACGACTCCCTGACGGCCTTCCGGATCGTCGCGGTGGCCCTGGCCGGATCGGACCTGTTCGGAACCGGCGGCGCGGACATCCGGACGACCCAGGACCTGATGGCCCTCTCGGGCCTGCCGCCCCTGGTCCGCGAGGGAGACCGCTTCGATGCGGCCTTCACCCTTCGGAACACGACGGAGCGCTCCCTGGACGTGGAGGCCGTCCTCACGGCCGACGGCCTTCGGGAACGGCCGGCACCGCAGCGGATCACGCTTCCGGCCGGTTCCGCCCGGGACATTGCGTGGTCCGTCTCCGTCCCGGCGGGCATCAAGACCCTCCAATATGAGCTGACGGCCCGGGAGGCCGGCGGCGCGGCGGAGGACCGTTTGAAAGTCCGGCAGCAGGTCGTCGAAGCGGTCCCGGTCCGGGCCTTCCAGGGGACCCTGGAGCAACTCCGCCTGGAAGCGCGGGTGCCCGTGGAGAAACCCGCGGACGCCCTGGCCGGACGGGGCGGCCTGGAAGTCAGCCTTCGGCCCAAACTGGG
>CAZXMK010000354.1:0-2956 GCA_964641935.1 uncultured Syntrophaceae bacterium | reverse complement strand
CATGTGCGCAACGGGAGCGGCCGCCCTGGGCGCGGGTCTCGCCGCGCTGGGATTCTCCGGTATGAAGCCGGCATTTCCGGGGAAGGAGATGGCGGACGCGCTCTCCCTCTCCTGGAGGGGGGGGAAATGGGCGGCTGCCGGGGTCGCGGTGACCTGGCTGCAGGATCAGAGCTACCTCTACCTCCTGGCGACGCTGGCCGGTTCCGCGGAGACCGCGGAGGCGAGCGCGGCGCGCCTTTTCCTGGCGCCCGCGGCCCTGCTCAACGCCGGATTCGGCCGGGTCCTGCTTCCTCGCTGGGCCGCCATGCGGGCCACGGGACGAAAGCAGGGGATCGGACCCATGGCCCGCCGGATCCTGGCGTGGATGAGCGGTCTGATTGCGCTTTACGCAGTGGCGATCCGGGGTGCGCTGCCGTACGCGGGCTCCTTCCCCCGGCTCCGGGAGTATGGAGACCTGCCGACGCTGGTGACACTTTGGAGCCTGCTGTTCGCGGTGCAGGCCTTTCGTTCCTGTTCTTCCTGGAGACTCCAGGCCGCCGGCCGTTTCGCCCCGATTACCAGGGCCAATGTCGTGAGCGCGGTTGTGACGCTCGTTTCGGGAGTTGCGCTGATTGGGCCGCTGGGCGCCCGCGGCGGTATCGGAGCTCTTCTCATGGGGGAAATAGTGCTTGCGCTTCTGCTGTGGAGGGCCTGTCGCCATGACGATTGAACCGGTGCGGGTGGATGTGTGCATCGCCACCTGCAAGCGTCCCCACCTGCTGCGGCCCCTGCTGGAGAGCCTTGCTTGCCAGCGGCTCTCCTCCCGGGTGACGGTGCGCATTATCGTGGTGGACAATGATCGGTCTGAGTCCGCGAGGGCCGTGGTCCATGACTTTGCCGAGCGCTCCCCGTGGCCGGTGATCTACGACGTGGAGCCGGAGCGCAACATCTCCCTCGCCCGGAACCGTTCGGTGAGCCTGGCGAACGGCGACTTTCTGGCCTTCATCGACGACGACGAGACCGCGGAGCCGGACTGGCTTGCGGAACTCCTGGGAGCCATGGAACGGTACGGGGCTGACGTGGTGTGCGGACCGGTGCTGCCCGCGTTGCCCCCGGGCGCTCCGGCGTGGGCCTGCGGGGGGAAGGTCTTTGAGCGGCCCCGGTATCCGAGCGGTACTTCCCTTGCGACCGGCGGCACGGGGAACATGCTCGCGGATGTGCGCACCGTGAAGAGATACCCGGTACCGTTTGATCCGGCCTACGGACGATCCGGCGGGGAAGACCACGACCTGTGCCGAAGGATTCTGCGGGACGGGGGGAGAATTGTCTGGTGTGACAGCGCGCTGGTCAGGGAATTCCTCGGGACGGAGCGACTGACACTTGGGTATCTGGCTCTACGTTCCCTGAACGGCGGTAGGGTATTTGCCCGCCGGGGGAGGAAAGACAGGTGTGTTGCGGGAACGTGTTGCTGGCTGGTCTACCGTTCGACACTAGCCATACTGCTTGCCCTTTCCGTGCCTTTTGTCGTGACGGTGCATCGATTGTGGGGGGTCCGACTGTTCATGAAGATGTGCTCGAACCTGGGACAAGTCTCTGCTTTGTTCGTGCGAGGGGATGATTTCTATGCCGCAGGCTGACACGGGGAACGCCATGGGGACCGGTTCGGTCGCAATCAAGGCGGGGTGGCGCGACATTCTGTATCTGTCGCCATTTTTCCTCGCCCTTGTGGCAACAACCATCTCCCTCAAGCAGGGTCAGTGGATTGACGTGACGGTGCGGTCCTTTCAACAGGGTGACCCCATCCGTCCGTACATTTTCGGCCCCATCTACCTGACGGCCCTGGTTCTGCTTCTCTACCGGGGCACCGATGCCCTGAAGCGGATGCGACGTCACTGGCCCTACCTGTTTTTCCTGCTCTACGCACTGGCAACCATCGGCTGGACGTGGCATCCCGCAAAGGTCCTCACCTACTGGGGGCACATGGCGGGAAGCTACATGGTCTGTCTGTGCGCCATCCTGGCGCTGAGACACCGGGAGATACTCCTGTTCCGTGTGCTGACCCTGTTTTCCGTCCTGGTGCTCCTCATGACTCTGGTAACGGTACTCCTGTTTCCGTCCCGCGGGATCATGGAGGTGGGGAATACCCTGCGCTGGGTCGGCCTCGCGCCCAACGCCAACACGCTGGGCATGGCGCTCCTCCTGGTGGTGTGGGTCGGGCTGGTGCGATTCTTTTACGAGGACGGGGTGACGGCGCGCTGCGCGTCCTTCCTCCTCATCGCCCTGGCCGCCGTCTGCCTGTACGGTTCCGACAGCATGACCTCGTCGCTGCTGTCCCTTTTCATGGCCGTTGCCCTGCCCATCATGATGCTGGTCGGCCGTCGTACCCCTCTGGTAGCGGCACTGGGAGTATTCTTCTCCACGAGCCTCTTCTCGGCCGTTTCCCTTGCGGCGTATCTGGTCCGTCCGGACCTCTTCCTGACGGAGAAGTTTTTCACGGCCATTGGCAGAACTTCCACCTTTACCGGACGGACAGGTTTGTGGAAGACAGCGGTGCAGGCAATCCGGGAACGGCCGCTGCTGGGGTGGAGTTTTGACGCGCGCCTCTCGGTGAGCGACAAGTACCTGTTCCACGCCGGCCACTTTCACAACGGCTACCTGGAGCTTCTCGTGGCCGGCGGAATAGTCGGTTTGGGATTCGTGACGGTTGTGCTGGCGCAGACGCTCTTCCATCTGCTGAGGTTGCTCGGCAGGGACAGGCGCCTGTTTGCCGCCTATTCCGTGCTCATTCTGGTGATTCTGCTGCACAACATCACCGAGGCGTCCCTCGTTACCAGTCCCCATGTCTTCTGGCTTATGTTCACTCTCCTCTACATGGAGATCACCTCTTCTCCGGCAGTCCAGGCGAAGGAATACACTCCGGAGGGGGAGGTCGCCGCGGCGCGCGCATGAAAGGGCCGGTCGTCGCAATTGTGCAGCG
>CAZXMK010000353.1:0-2957 GCA_964641935.1 uncultured Syntrophaceae bacterium | reverse complement strand
AACACGCGGGATAGGGCTGCAGGGCTGCCAGGCGAGCCGAGCAGCCGACCGATCCGGGACTCCCGGGCCCGGGGGCTGCATCCGGCGCCCCGCCTCGCAGTTTCCCCATCGTTTCCCGAATGCCCCGTTCCCGTCATGACCACCCGCACACCCGCTCATCATGGAGCCGCTGGGCGCCTCAGGAGGGAAGCCATGAAAACCCGAACCATCGTTCTTGCCGTTGTTCTCCTCGCGCTGTTCGCCGTCTCGTCCGCCCATGCCCAGACCGCACCGCTGTACATCAAGCAGTTCGGCTCGGACAATTACGACTACGCGATGAAAACCGTGACCGACTCCGATGGAAATGTCTATGTGGCAGGCATGACCATGGGTGCCTTCAGTGCGCCGCCGCCGGCCACGCCGAACACGAACAGCGGGAGTACGGACATTTTCGTGGCGAAATTCGACCCCTCGGGAACACTTCTCTGGGTCAGCCAATTCGGTTCATCGACTGAAGACAACATCGGCGGGATCGCGCTGGGATCGCCTTCCGGCTTTCTCACTCTCTACGTGACGGGCTGGACGAGGGGGGTCATGCCCGGGGGGACGCAGGGGTGGCGGAATTCCAATGCCGGGACAGAGGGTACCTCGGACATTTTTGTGGCAAAGATCCATCCCGCCAGCGGAACGGTGAACTGGATCAAGCAATACGGCACCCCGGGGAATGACTTTGCAAACGGAATCGCAACCGATCTCAGCAGCATGATCTATCTGGCCGGATCGACAACCGGAACGTTCGGCAGTTCCGCGGACACCCGCTCCACTCCGGAAGCCTTTCTTGTGAGGCTCAATTCCGACGGGGACTGGATGGGATGGGCATATCAGTTCAATGTCGCATCCAATCCGACAGGTACCGCGGCTTATGCCGTGGCTGTCGAATCCCAGAGCAGCTTCTCCAGCGTATTTGTCACCGGTCTCGTTTCCGGCAATGTACAGGGGTCCCTGTTTGTTGCCAAGGTCAGTTACGATTTTGAACCGCTGGCCACGGTGACACTGGGCGGGCCGAACAGGGGAAGCGATAAAGACCAGGGGCTTGCAATCGCTGTTGACAGAAGCCGGAACGTCATCGTCGCCGGCTCCACGCAGGGAAACTTCGAGGGAAACACCTCGTCGGGAGCTGACGACATCATCCTCGCAAAATTCGATCGAAACCTCGCTTTGCTCTGGACGCATCAATATGGCACGGACGGACATGAAACCGCCCACGGGGTCGCCGTTGATGCCGAGGGGAGCATCTATGTCACCGGTGTCACGGAACCATCCGCCTCTGGCCGAGGCCTCGACGGGCAGACGCCTCTCGGCGGATCCGATATCTTCCTGTCCCGCCTCGCACCGGAGGACGGCCGCAGAATCTACACCCGGCTGATCGGCACAGCGGCTCTGGATTGGGGTTACGGAATTACCCTGGACTCGGCAGGGGCCATTTACGTAGCCGCCCTGACGGCCGGTGCTCTGGGTGCGCAGCCCCTCGGCCTCTGGGATGCCGTCCTGATCAAGTACGGCCCGGACGGGGCCGTGCCGCGCCCTGTGACGGAATTCTTCATCAACGGCACCGTGCAGGAACTTCCGCTGGGCTTGGGGCTCGAGGGTGTCAGCATCACCGTGAAAGACGAACTCGGGCAGGTGCTGGGCGACTATACCACCGACTCGGCTGGCCGGTTCGCCTCGAAGGTCACCCGGGCGGGCAGGTATTTCATCCATAAGCTCAAGCTCGGCTACCGGGCCCAGGTGGATCCTGATGTCGTGGAGGTATCCC
Source organism: uncultured Syntrophaceae bacterium (assembly GCA_964641935.1). GTDB lineage: Bacteria > Desulfobacterota > Syntrophia > Syntrophales > PHBD01 > PHBD01. The sequence goes on along the minus strand of CAZXMK010000353.1, from coordinate 1,162 downwards.
CGTCGGTCCCGTCCGCCGTCCCGGTCTCCTACATGGAAAAGGTCGTCGTCCCGACGTCGATCGCCTTCCGGAAGGGCTACAACACGGTCCGGTTCGAAAAGCTTCCCGCCGGGGACCGTTCCGTCGACGCCGTGTTCGGGACGCACGCGGGCAACCCCTACGTGGGTCTCCTCTTCAGCTTCGACAAGCCGATGCAGTACCTGCTCCTTACGAATCGCCGGACCGTGGGAAACCTCAAGGCCCTGGAGTTCAATCGCAGTTACATGATCTACACGAGCCGGGCCTTCACGATTGACACGACGTCCTGGGTCAGCCAGGAGACCGTGCCCGCCACGGCTCTGCCGAAAACCGGATATCGAGGCAAGTTCCCGCACTGAGCCGCAGCGAGAAAGCCCGCCGGATGCTCTCCGGCGGGTTTTCTCGTTTCCCTTCCCCTGTCCGCATCGCTCTCGCGGCGATCCGCCTGCGTTACGGCTTGATCCGATCCTCGCCGCTTCCCGCCTTCTGCTCTTCGCCTGCCTGCCCGTGGGATTCGGGGGCCGCGGTCGGCTCCGGCGGAAGCACCTCCACGGTGGGCTTCGGCTGTGCAAACCGGGGATAGAGGAAGGTTCCCCGGACAGCGTTGACGAACATGAGCGTCAGAATGGCCGACGAAGCCAGCCGGAAGGAAACCCCTCCGGCGACGGAAAAGAAAAGCTCGGGGGCCATCATGCAGAGCCCGAGGACCGCTGCGGTTCTCCACATCCGCTTCGCAAAATACCCGCAGAGGGCCACGACGAGAACATCGAAAATCTTTGCAACCTGGCCCGAAAGGATCGGGGTCAACGCGAGGAACACGTAGAGCATGGCAGCCAGGAACCCTTGGTCGGCAGCCTTCTTGGCCGATTCCGCATCGCTGATGGTCGGCCAGAAAAAGTCCTGAATGTTCCTGAAGTCCATGATCGGGTGCCCCTCCTCGGTTTACTCCCCGCCTTGCCCGTTTTCCTCTTCACCCGCGTCGAAGAGCGTCTCGTCCTCGGCGGCGTCCTCCCCGTTGCGGGCCTCGCTCTCGCGCTCCACCCGTGCGATGCCGGAGAAGTTCTCTCCCTCCGCAAGATCGATGAGCTTCACGCCCTGGGTGACGCGATGAAGCACGGGGACCTCGCCGACGCGGATGCGGATG
>CAZXMK010000352.1:0-3011 GCA_964641935.1 uncultured Syntrophaceae bacterium | reverse complement strand
GAGGTGGTGACCTACCGTTCCGCGGAAGAGTGCATGGAAAAGGTGGTCTGGCTTCTCGAAAACCCCCGGGAAAGGGAAGATATCGCCATGGCAGGCATGCGTCGCACCCTGCGGGAACACACCTTCGAACACCGGGCCGCGGAACTGGACCGGATTATTCGAAGGGCCCTGGAGAAGAGAATCGGCAGGGGAGGCGCCGCTCCATGACGGGAATCGTGCGACCCCTCTGGTTCGAGCCGGTCAGGCATTGCTACCGGCTGGTGAAGGACCCCTGCTACCGGACCCTCTGCCTTCTGGAAGCGAAACTGGGAAATGCCCCGCGTTTTGTTCCGGGAAGCCTGAAGCTCCATGGAAAGAGATTCCGCTTCCCCGATGCCGCTTCGTTCCTTTCCGCGTACCGGGAGATCTTCGTGGAGCGGATCTATGCCTTTCCCTCTGACGACGGCGCACCCGGCATCCTCGATCTGGGAGCGAACATCGGCCTCAGCGTCCTCTATTTCAAGCAGCTTTTCCCTGCCGCGACAATAACGGCGTACGAAGCGGACCCGGAGATCTTCGCCTATCTTGAGGGCAATATCAGGGAAAGCGGCTGCACCGGCGTGGAATTGTTCAACAAGGCGGCATGGCATGAAGATGCCCGCCTGAGTTTCCACTCGGAGGGAGCGGACGGCGGCCGGGTCGCATCGGGGGGCGGCGGCCGGGTGGTGGAGGTGGATGCGGTCAGCCTGGCCCATGTGCTCGGGGAGCGGTCCTTCCGGTTCGTCAAGATGGATATCGAGGGAGCCGAGGAGACTGTGTTGCCGGCCTGCGGATCCTGCCTGGACGGTGTTCGTTTCATCTTCGTGGAATACCACTCTCCGGTCGGTCGCAGGCAGGGCCTGGACAGGACCCTGGCCGTGCTGGCAGATGCCGGGTTCCGGGTCAGCCTGCAGAACGTATCGTCTCCCCGCTCTCCTTTCCTGGGCGTCGGAGAACAGGGAGGGTTCGACCTCCAGGTAAACATCTTCGGGTGGAGGGAATGATGGCGCCGCACCGCGGAATGCTCCGTTCAGCGTGCCGGCCGGTCCGGAGTTTCCTTCAAAGGGCCGGGAACCGCTTCCTCAACCGGTTGGACCCGCCCGTGCTGATCCTGCTCTACCACCGGGTGACCACGCTCGCGGCGGACCCCCAGCAGCTTGCGGTTTCCCCGGAGAATTTCCGGGATCAGATGCGTCATCTCCGTGATTCCTTTCCCCTGGTCGGTCTCGGGGACGACTGGGCCTCCCTTCGGGGACCGGCAATCGCGGTAACCTTCGACGACGGGTATGCGGACAACTGCCGGGAGGCACTGACGATCCTGGAGGAAACCGGTGTCCCGGCAACGTTCTTTGTCGGTTCCGGCTCCCTGAACAGCCGGGAAGAGTTCTGGTGGGATGAACTGGATCGCCTTTTACTGGAACCGGGATGCTATCCCGAACATTTCACCCTGGAGGACGACGTCGGGGGCGGGGCATGGCCGACGGCTTCACACTGCCAGCGCATGGCCCTGTACGACGACCTCCACCGGCTGATGAAAACGGTTGATACGCCTTGCCGCGAGTCGTGGATCCGCCGGTTGCGGGACTGGTCCGGCAAAGGGGATGCGGGGAGGGAATCCCATTTGCCGATGACTGTCCGGGAACTGGCGCGCCTTGCCGAATCGCCTCTGGTAACCATCGGCGCCCACACCGTGACCCACCCCTGCCTGTCGGCATTGACCGAGGAACGTCAGAGGGAGGAGATCACGGCCTCGAAGATGAGGCTGGAAGAGGTGCTGGGAACATCCGTCACCCTTTTTTCCTATCCGTTCGGCGGTCCCCGCGACTATGACCGGACCTCCGAGGCAATCTGCAGGGAGGCCGGATTTGCCCGGGTGGCCGCGAATTTCCCCGGCCTTGTACACCGATGGACAAATCCGTACGCCATGCCGCGAAGGCTCGTCCGCAACTGGGACAGGGAAACCTTCGCCATTCATCTGGAGAGGTTCCTGTACCGGTGAAGGTCCTGATGCTCAACACATTCGATGACCGGGGCGGGGCGGCCCATGCGGCCCGCCGTCTCCACGACGGGCTTCTTCGCATCGGAGTCGACTCGCGCATGCTCGTCCAGGAGAAGGGCGGGGATGATCCGATGATCATGGGGCCACCCACGTCGTTGCGGAGGGCGCTCTCCGCATTCAGGCCGATGCTGGATTCCCTTCCCCTCCGTTTCTACCCGGACAGGCAGAGGGTCCCCTTTACGCCTGCCGTCGTCCCGGACCGCCTTGATCGCGAGATTGCGAAAGTGAAACCTTCGATCGTTCACCTCCATTGGGTCGCCGCGGGTTTTCTGCGAATCGAGAGTCTGCGGCGCTTCGGGGTTCCTCTTGTTTGGACTCTCCATGACTCCTGGGCATTTACCGGGGGATGCCATGTGCCGTTCGACTGTACGAGGTACCGGGAAGGGTGTGGCGCCTGTCCGCTGCTCGGCTCCGGTAAGGCGCGCGATCTGTCCTCCAGAATCCTGACACGCAAGGAGCGGGCATGGAAAGGGCTTGACATGACTATCGTCACCCCGAGCCGATGGCTTGCGGAGTGCGCACGCGCAAGCTTGCTTCTTCGCGACGCCCGGATAGAGGTGATTCCCAACGGACTGGACACGGAGCGGTTCCGGCCCGTGTCGCAGGGAACCGCCCGTGACATCCTGTCCCTCCCCCACGACAGGAAGCTGATCCTGTTCGGCGGGATTCACGGCACGAGCGATCCCAACAAGGGATTCGGGTTTCTCACGGAGGCCCTTGGGCTCCTGGCCGCGGCAGGATGGAGCGAGCGGGCCGAGGTCGTGGTGTTCGGGGCGCAGGAGGCTGTGAACGGGCAGAGCCGGGCATTGAAGACTCGGTATATGGGAACCCTGCGGGACGAGATTTCCCTCGCGCTCCTGTATTCCGCCGCCGATGTCTTTGTCGCTCCCTCTCTCCAGGAAAACCTGCCGAACACCGTGATGGAGGCTGCGGC
>CAZXMK010000351.1:0-3012 GCA_964641935.1 uncultured Syntrophaceae bacterium | reverse complement strand
TGGAACCGCACCGTCGAGGCGATACCCGTCTCGTCGAAGGCCCGGACGACGATGGCATGGCGGCCGGGGGTGAGCCGGACCCGCGCCTCCCAGAAGGACGTCCCCTCCGCTACGCGAAACTTGTCTTCTCCGTCCACACGGAACTCCACCCGCTCGACACCGACCGAGTCCTTGACGAATCCCAGGATGCTCGTGGTCCGGCCTGCCGGAACCACCTGGTTCTCCGCATGGGAAGAGACAAGAATCTTCGGAGGGTCCAGGAGATCCGTCCCGTCGGCGGGCAGGGCGTCCAGGAAACCCAGTGCCCCGGCCACGGTGGGCGCGATGTCGTCGATCTCGACCACCGAGCGCACGATGCTTTGCCGGCCGCCGGAGGGATTCATGATCAGGAGGGGGACTTGGTCTTCCTCGCGCTCGCCGCGGCCGTGCTGTCCCAGGTAGATGCTGCCCCGGGGGGAGAAGTAGTAGGGGCTCTTCGCCTCCACCAGCAGGTCCCCGGAGCGGCCGGAACCGGACAGCCCCAGGGCCCTCGTGTTGAGGCACTCCTCGCTGTCCCGCTCCAGCCGTCTCGTCAAGACCTTTCCATTGTTCCCGCTCATCAGGAAGACGGCGGGCTCTTTGCCGGGGATGCCGGTCTCGCTGAAGAAGATCCGGGACACGTAAGGCTCCTTCAGCAGGAGGGCCGAAACCGCCTCGATGTCCGACCGGGCTGGTGGGGAGGACCAGGGAGCCCCGGGGGGCCGGATGGAGACAAGGGCCGCATTGCCGTTGGAGTCGGCCATGACGGCGATGTCAAAGTCCGTGGCGTTTTCGTCCAGGTGTCCCGACTTGTCCAGGGGAGGACGGTAGGGGCTTCCGGCCAGGGCATGATAGACCCTCTCCGCGTCGACGGTGTATTCGTCCTTCGCCACCGCGTCCGCCTGCCCATGGTCGGATGCCAGGAAGATCATCGTCTCGTCCAGCAATCCGCGGTCTTCCAGGGCTTTAATGATTTCTCCGATCAGCGGATCGAGATGCTCCGCCAGGTAGTCCGCCTGCCGGTCTCCGGCGCCTCCAATGGGGCCGGGACCTTTCGCGTGGGACAACCCGTCCAGCCCTGAGAGCCATATGCCCATCAGCTCCGGCGGATTCTCGCTCCGGATCAGGGCCACGGCTTTCCGCGCGGCGGAGGCATCCAGGAGGGCATACTGGTTGACGAAAGGCAGAACGTCGAGACTGATGAGGGCGTCGAAGAGATCCGGGTTCACGACCACGTCGGCGCCCCGTCTCACGGGATCGAAAACGACCGCTGTTCGGGTCGTACGGCCCCTTGCCGTCTCCGCCTCCTTGAACGCCTCGTAGATCGTCCGCACGTCACGGGAGAGGTCCTGGTCGTGAACGGGAATGCCCCCGAAGGACCAGGCGCGCCCCAGGCCGGGATCGTCCTCGCTGCCGTATTTCACGTATTCCCGCGTCCGCCGGTACAAGGGCACATTGGCGTCGAGGGTCCGGTCGAACCATTCGTTCCCCGGAACTCCGTGACGGCCCGGGTAGACGCCCGTGAAAATCGTCGTGTGGTTGGGAAGGGTAATGGAGGGGAGGGCCGAAAGGCACTTCGCGAAGCGTACGACCCCCCGCTCCCGAATCAGGCGCTCCAGGTTCGGGAGCCTCTTTGCGTCAAGGGCGTTGTACGCCGACTCTCCCCGCAATGCGTCCACGACGATCACGATGGCCCGGCTTCGGGAGTCGAGGCGCTTTCTTAAAAGGCGAAAGGCCTGAAGGGACTCGACGCCCGTGATCGGTTTGACCGGATGAAATCTCGGCGGAGCGCCGGGGCCGGGAGCGAAGAGGCCGAGGCTCAGCGCGAGATCGGCGGCACTCTTGTACCAGGCGCTGGCCTCCACGTCCTCGAAGCGGGAGGCCTTGTCCATCATCCCGGTGGCAAGCGTCTCGTCGCGGGTGGCCCTGGAAAGAACGTCCTCCAGGATGACGGCGAACTCGGCGCGGCTCACCGCGTCGGAGGGACGGAACGTTCCGTCGGGAAAGGGTTCGAGACCCCGGACGCCCAGGGCGAGAACGCGCCGGATGTCGTCCCGATAGGCACTGTCCTCGATGTCTTTCACCGTAGGCGCCGCCGCCTGCTTCTCGACGTAGGGTCGCCAGGTCGCCGATCCCCGGATCGTCTGGATCCGATCCACCCGCAGCTCATGAACCAGCAGGGCCGCCAGCTCGCCCCTGGTCACCTGGGGCAGGAGCCCCAGTCTCTTCCCCAGGTCGCTGCGGGGCGCGAAGGAGTAAACGGACCGGATGCGCTCGACCCGGCGATCGAGATCGACCTTCACGGAGGGATGCGCTCCGCGGCCGGCGCGCTCCAGGGCCTCGATGGCCCTGGAAAGGTAAAGACCGCTCTGAAAGAGGTCTCCCAGCAGAAGAAGGCTCTTCCGGTCCTCGGCCCCGTACCGGTTGAGGACTTCCCACTCCCGCTCGGCCAGATCGAGGCCGTATGGCGGCAACTCCCCGCGATTGCTCGCCGCGGCCAGGATCCGGATCGTCAATCTGGAGGTCCGGATGCGCTCCTCCCCGGACCGGGCCCGGATCATTGCCTGGCGCACCTCCGACAGGGCCTCCCCGGTCTTTCCCGTATCCCCCATGGCTTCCGACAGCCCAAGGTGTGCCTCGATCAGGTCCGGGCTCTTCTGCAGGGCCGCCTGGAAGTGCGGGACGGCCTTCTCGCTCATTCCCGCCGCAAGGAGGCGGTTTCCGGCCTCGAGGGCTGTTTCCACGTCCGGTGCCATGCGGACGTTGGTTTTCCCGCCCCCTGCCTGCGGATAGGAAAGCACGGACTTCTTCAGATCGAGGAACTGCCCACCGAAACCGAAGGCCTTCATCTCCGCCACGGCCGCCTCCAGCGGCCAGCCCTGGACCTGCATGCGGTAGATCGCGGCCATCACTCCGGTCCGGTCTTCTCCCTGCCGGCAATGGAAGAAAACCGGACGGAGGGCGGGATCGGTTACAACGTCCAGAAAACGAAGG
>CAZXMK010000350.1:0-3015 GCA_964641935.1 uncultured Syntrophaceae bacterium | reverse complement strand
ATCCGCCGCGGCAGGGCGCCGTCGGCGTAGACGAGGGCGTCGAGGTCGTCGACGCTTCGCATAAGATCGGGATCGAGCTTCCTGAGAGTGGCGAGCGGATGTTCCGTCATAAAGAACCTCCTCTGACGGATGCCCCGTCATCGAATCTGGACGAGAAGTCCTTTAACGCGACTACGTCCGGCGGAGCAGAGGATGATTCAAAGAGGAGAATCACTCTCCCGCCGATGCCGTCTCACCCGAACTTCTCGATCACTTGGGCCCATGTCTTGGAGAGCTTCCGGCTCATGACCACGACGAGGATCGCGAATAACAACAGGAGCATCCCGATGGCTCCGGCCACGACCTTGAGCCAGACGGGCTTGAAGAGCATAGCCAGCACGATGGCTGTAACGCCGATCAACACGCCGAACGCCGTTTCCAGCAAGTCCTTCGGGCCGGCGCATCGGCGCCCCCGGTCCAGGATCTCCTTCATGAACTCATGGGGGAAACGGCCCGACATGTATTCGATGACACCCATGGTGCTTTTCAGATCGACTCGTACGGAAAAGTCATTCCAGAACTTGTCCATATAGTCCCGGTTTCTCGAGAGCCGTTCCAAGAGCTCCTTCGGGAGGGCGGGCTCGACGCGCTTCTCCGCCGCCTGCGACACGAGGATCGATGGCGCCGGGCCGTCGACATCCAGGCCGAGACGAGCGTAGTCTTCTGATTTAAAAACGGATCCGCCGGAAAAGTAGGCTTCAAGATCTTTGAGACCGTCCTTGATCGACGCCCGCATCAGATCGATCCTGCCGCCGCCGGCGATCCGCAATTCGAGAACGTACGTATCGATATTCCCGACCTTAAAAAAACCCGATTGCACATCGACATGAAGAGGATGGGCGCTCTGACCGACGACTTCGTCGCGCCCTATGAAGAACGAACCCGCCTCCGCCCGAAGCCTTTCCTCCGGCCTCATCCCCCATTGCCTGCCCCGGATGCCCTCATAGAGCTCCTTTTGGGGGTGAGGGTAATGCAGGAAATACAATCCGTCATCCCTGAACCAAACATCGAAGACTCCCTCGAGGTTCTTCCCGTCCTTCGAGACGGTGATCCCTTCAAGCGGAATGAAATTCGTGTCCCGCATCGGGGTTCCCTCCCGTCAGGTCATCGGCCAGAGGCCCGAGGATTCATCTTCTTGGGCCTGCGGCGCAATGTCAGCCAAGCCCCGATCCCGGCCGCGACCATGCCCATCCCCATGAACGAGCTGGCGACTTCCTCGGGGGTCATCTCCCTCGTCGCTCCCGGTCGCCCCACCCGCGGAGCGGAGCTCCCGGTTCCCGGCCGCGACATCTGACCGATGCCGGCGATGAACGCCATGATCCCCCAGCCGAGGCAGATCCAACCGAGCACACGGGTCCATTTCTTGGGCGGACGGCGCTCGGCGGCCGTTCCGGGGGCGCCGACGCTACGGCCGCCTGCCGGAGCGGCTTGTCTCGATGCCGGGGCTTCGGGGAAGTGCCGTCGGGCCTGTTCGGCGGCGCCCCCTTCCCATATGGCCAACATGACCGTATCCCGCCCGGTCCGCTGATCCAGGACGAGGAGGTCGAGGATGAAAGCGTTCGGGTTCCAACGGCGGGCCTCGTCCACGACGGCGAAAAAGGCCTCGCGGCTCGCGGCCGGCCTCGATTCACACTCGACCGGGATATCCATGAAGTGGTTCCGGGTCACATGGCCTTTGGACATCACGAAACCCTGAACGGCGTTCATGACCTCGGCTTGACCGGGAAGGAAGCCGCGGCCGAAGAACAGGGTCCGCGTCGGCCGCGGCACCCCCGACGACAGGATCTCGGCGGAAGGCCGGTTGAGCCGGACTTCGCTCACGGGGACGGGCCCCGATCCGGGAGGAGCGAAGGTCCCTCCGCTCGACCACCAGAGACGGGCCCATTCCCTCGCTTCGGGTGTGGCCAAGCCGAGACGGCCGGCGCAATCGGCGCACAGCAGCCAGGGCTTGGCTTGCTGGGCCTGTTGTTCGGCAAGGCCGCCCTTGAGGAACTCCACGTTGGCCCCGAGCGGGGCCAGATCGTGGAGGCGGGAGAAGGCTCTCTCCCAATAGGCCGGATTGGAGACCACCTGGCGGGTCGTCGCGAGGCACCCATCGGGCGCCGACAGGGCCGCGCTGCAGACGTCGCATACGTTCATGGTGTCTGCCTCGTCGCTTCGGGATTGGTTAGGTCTTCCCGAGTGAGGCCTCGAGCGTCGTGCCCGTGGCCTTCGAGTAATACTGGGAGATGGCGTTGAAGGCCATGTCCCCGTTGATCCCGGAGAAGTTGAGGGACGGCAGGAGGGCGTCGAAGTCGACTTTGATCGCGGCGTCAGCACCGACGATCCTGAGCTTAACGATGTTGAGGTTCGGAGGCCCGACGTGCGCTTCGACGGAGACGATCGCGGCAACGGGGATCTTGACGACGTCCGCGCCGAGGTCAACGAGCTTCGCGGCCCGATCCGCCTTCGGGGCGGACAGGACGCCTTTGATCTCGGCCTGTCCGATGGGTTTCGTCTCTCCCAGAATGACCTCTGTCTCGTCCCAGGCGAAGAACCGGTGCGGACGCGCCGCCTTGCCGTAGGCGTTCTGGGCTTTGACGAGAATCCATAAGCCCATCGGAAGGGCGCACGCACCCAGAAGAAGAACGATCGTTTGGAACGTCGTCGGATGCTGGGTGGCGATGACCCAGACGGACAGGATCCCTAACAGCACGAGCAGGATCCCTAGGACGATCGATCCCGCCCTGTTGCTGAACGAGGTCAGCAGCCCGGGCCGGGGCTTGAGAAGACGGTATTTCTTCAGGTCGGTGTCGACTTCGGAGATCTTGCCGCGCTCATAGATGGAAACGAGGGCCATGGTGCCTCCTCTAGAGGTGTTACCGTGGAGTCTAGAAGAGAGGTGGAGGGAAAGTCAAGAAAATGGGACCGGCCCGGAAAATAAAAGGGCGGACGCCCCTCGCGAGGCGTCCGCCCCCGGTTTTCGTTGCGGACTAG
>CAZXMK010000349.1:0-3050 GCA_964641935.1 uncultured Syntrophaceae bacterium | reverse complement strand
CTCGCCAGTAGGGGATTTCGTCGAGGGTCATCCCTCCCGCCAGGAGCGAGGACACGAAGGCGATGGGGAAGCCCGTGGCCTTGGAGGCCAGGGCGGAGGAGCGGAACGTCCGGGGATTGATCTCGATCACCACGACCCGGCCCGTCTCGGGGTTGTGGGCGAACTGGATGTTCGTGCCGCCGATGACCTGGATGGCCTCGACGATGTCGTAGGAGTACTTCTGGAGCCTGGCCTGGAGCTCGGGAGCGATGGTGAGCATGGGGGCCGTGCAGTAGGAGTCCCCCGTGTGGACGCCCATGGCGTCCACGTTTTCGATGAAGCAGACCGTGATCATCCGGTTCCTGGCGTCCCGCACCACCTCCAGCTCCAGTTCCTCCCAGCCCAGGACCGATTCCTCCACGAGGATCTGGCCCACCAGGCTGGCGGAGATGCCCCGGCCGGCCACCGTGCGGAGCTCCTCCAGGTTGTACACGAGGCCGCCGCCGGTGCCGCCCATGGTATAGGCGGGACGGATGACGACGGGATAGCCGAGCTGGACGGCGATCTTTTCCGCCTCCTCGACGGTGTAGGCCGGCTCGCTCCGCGGCATGTCGATGCCGAGCCGGTTCATGGTCTCCTTGAAGGCGATCCGGTCCTCTCCCCGCTCGATGGCGTCCACCTGGACTCCGATCACCTTGACCCCGTATTTGTCGAGAATCCCCATGCGGGCCAGTTCGGAAGTCAGGTTGAGGCCTGTCTGGCCTCCCAGGTTGGGCAGGATTGCATCGGGCCGCTCGTTCTCGATGATCTCGATCATGGAGGCGGCGTTGAGCGGCTCTATGTACGTCACGTCGGCCATTCCCGGATCCGTCATGATGGTGGCGGGATTGGAGTTGACCAGGACGATCTCGTAGCCCAGCCCCCGGAGGGCCTTGCACGCCTGGGTGCCGGAATAGTCGAACTCGCAGGCCTGGCCGATGACGATGGGGCCGGAGCCGATGATCATTACTTTCTGGATGTCGCTTCGCTTCGGCATGTTTTCCTCTGTCTTTCCGCCGCACCGGAGGCGGGACGGCTTGCTGTCGGGATGGACCGTCGACGATAACGTACAGATTTCCAGGAGGATTGCTGTGGAGATCGGTCAACCGGTTGGCGATATATAGGGGAGAGCCATCCGGTTGTCAAGGCGGAAATAACTAATTAATAATATGAGCATATTCCCGGCAGGGGCCGGTGCGGATTTCCCGCGGCCGGCGGATGGAGGGAGCCCCGGAAACGGCGAATTCCGGTGTTGCTTCCTGACTCGTGCGCGGCGGCCGGCCCGGGGTCAGAAAACCCCCGCCAGGCGAAGGCCCGAGAGGGCGGCGGTGATCGCCGCCGCCAGGGCGAGGCGGCCCGTCCAGCGGTGAACCGTCCGGAGCCGGACGGCGTGGGATCGGATCCGGAACGCCAGGAGGCCAAGGACCGGGGCGGTCCAGGACAGGGCGAGCGCGGCGGCTCCAAGCCAGGTGTGGGGCGCGTCGAGATGGACCCCGGAGGATGCCTCCACGAGACGCCAGGCGGTGACGGCCCCGGGGATCAGCACGACCGCGCCGGCGATTCCCAGCGCCCGGTGCGTCTTCAGCCACCAGCGCTTCCGCTTGAGGAAGCGGGAAATGATACCGGCCGCGACCATCAGGCCGAGTCCCGATCCCATGACGAGACCATGGATCAGGAGAGGATTCATCTATTTTGATGCCGGGTTTGCCGCCGGGACGGTGTATTTCATGGTTTTCGAACCCCAGAGGTTGCAGGTCGCCTTCACGTCCAGGACGTCTCCGGGAGCGAGCTGGATGCGGTAACTGTAGGAAAAGGCCGGGGCGTTCGGCTGGCTCTTATAGTCCTGGGAGACAAGAACCTTTTTGTCTTTGCTGATCTCCACCTTCTTGATGTAGTGGGAATTCGGAACCGGAGAGGAGTGGGTGATGGTCACCTGGAGCGTCTGGGACGCGGCATCGTAGCTGCACTTCAGATCTGCGGGCGCATGGGCCTGGGCAACGCCGCCGGGGAGAAGCCATACCCCCGCCAGGATCGCCCAGAACATCGCCAGCGGGACCAGGCCGCGGGCCGTCTTTCTCGCATTCCGTTTCATGGTAGGTCTCCTTCCTTTTGAAAAGGCTTTTTTATCCCCTTGCCCAATTGCCGGGTGAAGTGCAAGTGGGCGCGGGGCGGTCTAAATCTTGATTTCCATGTTCTGGTGGAGGGCGAAGCAGTCCATCTTGCGTCCTTCCCGCTTGATGAGGCGGCGGCAGTCCTGCACGATGGCATCCACCTGGTCGTCGGAACGCTCCTGGTTGTGGTGGAACAGGCCGAGACGCTGCACGCCCGCCTCCAGTGCCAGGTTCAGGGCGTCCGTGTAGACCGAGTGCCCCCAGGCCCGCGTGCGGAGGTATTCCGTCTCCGTGTACTCGGCGTCGTGGATCAGCAGGTCCGCACCCCGGGAGAATGCCATGTAGTCCTGAAAATCACACCCGCCCGGATGCTTGTACATGAGCTCGTTGTCCGTCAGGAAGACAAAGGTCTTTCCGTCCTCTTCGAACTTGAACCCCTCTCCCTGGTTCGGATGGCTGATCGGGATGGTACTGATGGTGACGGAGTTGATCCGAAACTCCTCGACGCAGGCCTCGTGGTAGACGATATCCGCCCGGATGTCTTCGAAATTGACGGGGAAATGGGGAGGTTCCATGACCCGGGAGATGATTTCCTTCAGGGAGGACTGGGCATAGGAGCAGCCGTACATGGCGATGGAGATCTTCGAGAAATAGATGGGCTTGAAGAAGGGGAAACCCATGAGATGGTCCCAGTGGGCATGGGTGAAGATCATGGTAAAGGAGTTCACGCCTTCGGCCATGAGCTGGTTGCCCAGCCGCCGGATTCCGGAGCCGGCGTCGATCAGGATGACGTCGTTGCCCTTCGTCCGGATCTCGATGCAGGTTGTATCCCCGCCGTACTTGAGATACTCGCTCCCGGATACGGGGATCGATCCCCGGGCCCCCCAGCAGCGGATGATCATAGGTTCCCTCCACGCACCC
>CAZXMK010000348.1:0-3062 GCA_964641935.1 uncultured Syntrophaceae bacterium | reverse complement strand
TCCACGCTTGACGGCGACCTGCAGCGGCAGGTAATGGAGATCCTCCGCCGGCACCTGGACATGCTCCGGGACCGGAACGTCCGGGAGGGGGCCGTCCTGGTGGCGGACAACCGGACAGGCGAGATCCTGGCCTACGCAGGCAACCAGGGGCCGGACTCTTCGGCGCCGTTCGTGGACGGCGTCCGGGCCCCGCGGCAGGCAGGATCCACACTGAAGCCGTTCCTGTACGGGCTGGCCCTGGAGCGGAGAATCCTCACGGCGGCCTCCATACTGGATGACTCCCCCGTGGAGATCCCGACGCCGGCCGGGCTGTATATGCCGGAGAATTACTCGAGCCGCTATGCCGGGCCGGTGAGTGTCCGGACGGCGCTGTCGTCTTCCCTCAACGTCCCCGCCGTGCGGGTTCTCGGGCTGGTCGGGGCGGAACCGTTCGCTCAGCGCCTCCGGGATGTCGGCTTCGGCGGGATCCGGAAGGACGGCGAGTACTACGGCTGGTCCCTGGCGTTGGGGTCCGCCGACGTGACGCTCTGGGAACTCGTGACGGCCTACCGGGTCCTGGCCGACGGCGGGCGGTCCGGCGGCCTGTCCCTCCTGCCGACCGGGAGGATTCCAGCCGGGAAGGCCGGAATGGACCGGCGGGCGGCCTTTATCGTCTCCTCCATCCTGGCGGACCGCGGGGCCCGGAGCGTCACCTTCGGGCTGGAAAACGCCCTGGCAACCCGGTTCTGGACGGCCGTGAAAACGGGAACCAGCAAGGACATGAGGGACAACTGGTGCATCGGATACTCGGAGCGCTACACGGTGGGGGTCTGGGTGGGAAATTTCTCCGGTGCCCCCATGTGGAACGTGACCGGAATCTCCGGTGCCGCCCCGGTGTGGATGGAGGTCATGGACGTCCTGCACGGCCGCACCGACTCGCGGCCGCCGGCATTGCCGGACGGCGTGGTCGAAGCGCCGGTCCGGCCGGCCGGCGCGGAGCCGGACCGGGCCGAGTGGTTTCTGGCGGGGACGGAGCCGACGCCGGCGGCGGAGGCAGGACCGCCACGGGCGATTGCCGCCATCCTGTATCCGCCCTCGGGGGCCGTGCTGGCCCTCGATCCGGACATCCCGGAGGAGAACCAGCGGGTCTCCTTTCAGGCCAGGGCTCCTGCGGGGGCGGTCTGGATCCTGGACGGCCGTCCCGCCGGCGGCACCGAGTCCCACGTCTGGGCGCCGGTCCGTGGGGAACACGTCCTGTCGCTGGCGGATGCGGAGACAAGAATTTTAGATACGGTGAGGTTTCATGTAAGATGACAGGCAGTGCGTACCGGCCTTCGGGCTGGCTGAAAAATACCCATGTTCAAACCCTTCTCTCCAGTTCGCGCCTTCGGGTCCTCGGCCGCCACCCCATGGAAAATGCCGCCTCGGAGGTTATCCTGGATGGCGTGTACCGGTCCCGTCTCCAGGGATTTCACTCCCCGCAGCCAGGCGGGAGACCGCGGGGCCTGGTCATCCTCCTGCACGGCTGGGAAGGCGGTGCCGACTCCGCCTACATCCGCTCGGCGGGACGCTGTTTCTGGGACCGGGGGCTGGACGTCTTCCGCCTCAACCTGCGGGATCACGGGAAAAGCCACCACCTCAACGAGGGGCTCTTCCACGGCGCCCTCATCGACGAAACCCATGCCGCCACCGCGTACGCCGCGACGCTGGCGAAGGGCGCCCCCTGCTGGATCATGGGCTTCTCCATGGGGGGCAACTTCGCCCTCCGGATGGCGCTCCGGCAGGGCCGGGAGCCCATCCCCGGGCTCCGACGCGTCTTCGCCGTCAGCCCGCCGCTCGATCCCTGCAAGGCCACGGTGGCCATCGACGAGGGGCCGGCCCTGTACCGGCGTTATTTCCTGAACAAGTGGAAGCGCTCCCTCCGGAAGAAGGAGCGCCTGTTCCCGGAGCGTTACCGCTTCGAAGAAATCCTGAGGAAGCACGACACCTGCATGGGCATCACGGAAGCCATCATGGGCTACTTCCCCCAATTCCCCGATTACCGGACCTATTTCCGGCATTACACGCTCCTGGACGGGACGTTCCGCTCCCTGGAGACGCCGGCGACGATCTTCATCTCCGCCGACGACCCCATCATCGACGTGAGCGATTTCCGGGTTCTGGCACCGGGCCCGAAGCTGGACCTGAGGATCCTTCCCCACGGCGGGCATTGCGGCTTCTTCGAATCGGCCTTCCCGTTTTCCAGCCACCACGAGCGGGAGGCGATGCGAATGATCGAGGAGGAATGCCGGGGAGAGATGCAGTCCCGGAATGGAGTCGTTGCTTTTCCGCAGCTGAATTGCTATAGGAATCGCCCTGTTTGATGCAGGAAGGGGAGGGCGCCATGGCGAAGATGACCTCGAAGAAGGACCTGGAGGGCCTGACCCTCCTCGGGGAGGAAAAAACCCGGCCGGGGAAGAAGCTGGAGACGTTCCCCAACCACAACCCGGAGCGGGACTACACGGTGACCCTCCGGACGGAGGAGTTCACCTGCGTATGCCCCGCCACGGGCCAGCCCGACTTCGCCGTCCTCACCATCCGCTATATTCCCGACCGGAAGATCCTGGAGTCCAAGTCCCTGAAGCTTTACCTCTGGTCCTACCGGGACCGGGGCGTCTTCCACGAGCACGTGACGAACGCCATCCTGGACGATCTGGTGGCGGCCCTGGCGCCGCGCTGGTGCAAGGTCACCGGAGAGTTCGCCGTCCGCGGGGGGATTTCCATTACCGTGGAGGCGGAGTACAGGGCCTCAGGCTGTTGAAAAACGCCCGTCTGCTGCGTTTCCCTCATCCTGCGCCACTCGACGTACCCAAACGTACGACTCGCGGCTCAGGATTTCGGGGGCCTTGAATCCGGGCATTTTTGAACAACCTTCATGAGTGGATTTCAACAAAATGAATCGGACCTGTTTTTCCCGGTGAGTGAAAGATGAAGGAATCCGGAATCGGACGATCCCGGTGGCTGCCGGCCATCACGGCCTTGTTTGTCACCTCCCTGATCGTCGCCAACCTGATCGCCGTCAAGCTGATCCAGGCGGGTCCCCT
>CAZXMK010000347.1:0-3077 GCA_964641935.1 uncultured Syntrophaceae bacterium | reverse complement strand
AAAGGATCTTCCCCGGAAAGCCGATGCACATGGTTTTTACTCCTGAAAGACTGCCCAATGGGGTTTTTTTCAACAGCCGTCCACTTCCATTTCGATCAGCTTCATCTCCTCCGTCCCCCCCGTCAGCAGCACTTCGACGCCGCCGCAGGCGGGACATTCTCCGGCAAAGGAGGCCGGCGACAGATCCTTTTCACAACTCAGGCAGTAGACGGTCACCGGCCGGATGTCGAACCGGAGAACGGCCCCCTCGGCCCTGGTGCCCCGCGACTGGACGGAGAAGGCGAACCGGAGGGCCTGCGGATCGATGCACGACAGGCGGCCGAAGGACAAAAGCAGGCTGTCCACCTTTTCGAAAGGGGTCTTCCGCGCCTGTTCCTCCACGATCTCCAGAAGCGACTGAACGAGGGACAGTTCATGCATCGTGCATCGGTTCCGTCCGGATGCCCATGGCGTCCATTTCCTTCAGGAGAAGCCGTTCCATCACCGGCAGGCGCTCCGTCATTTCTTCCGTCATCTCCAGCCCCATGTCCCACCACTGGTGCGGGACGATGCACAGGAAAACCATTTCCGGCAGGTCGCCCATCATCTCGGCCTTGCACAGGACGTCGGAGAAGCTGACTTCGTGGGCCGTCGTGGGAGGGGGCAGATACCGGGACATTTCCTCGTGGGTGAACCGGTATATCGATCCCGGCGGATCCGGCAGCTTGATCGTGTCGATGACGATCATCCGCTCGCATTGATCGAAGAGGCCCAGGAGGACGTACCCCAGGGTTCCCCCGTCCACGGCCTCCGCTTCTTCGGGCAGACGGTGGCGCTCCAGGAACCAGCGGAGAAAGTGAACCCCGAAGCCTTCGTCCTTCGTGATGATGTTGCCCAGCCCCAGGATGAGGAGCTTCTTCTTTTCCATCGCGGAGATGCCGCTTTCTGTAAGGAAAAGGGGAAGCCGTCAAACGCTTCCCCCTTCCCCGGAACGTTTTCACGATCCGGCGGTCATGTCGCCGCCGCACTCCGGTCCAATCAGTGGTTGCCCTTCTTGAAGACCACGCCGCTGATCATGGAGGACACGGTGCCCTGCTTGAAGATCACGTCGTACCAGAAGGCCATGTAGATGTGGACGATGATGAACAGCACGAAGGCCCAGGTCAGGACGTGATGGATGTACCGGACGGTGGCCAGGCCCCCCATGATGATCTCGAAGGGCTTGAGAACGGGGTAGACCAGGGCCGTCCAGCCGGCATGATATCCCGCCCCCATGAGGATCAGGCCCGTCAGGCAGATGAGGAAAACCATGAACAGGAGGCCGCCGTAGGCCAGGGACTGGAGCGGTCCGTACAGGTACTTGTGGTCCGGCGGCTCCTTCGATACCAGGAGGTAGAACTTGACCTGTTTGACGGTGTTGGTGAAATCCGTCCAGGCGAAGAAGTCCTTCCAGTCGGCGTGGAATCGGGAGAAAACGGCCAGGTAGAGGCGCCAGACGAACAGGAACAGGAGCAGCACGCCAAAGAATACATGGACGCCGCGCGTGTTGCCCATGAAGAACTTGTTGACCGTTTCGCCCTGAGTCAGGGTGAAGGGGAATGCAATGTAGAATCCCGTCACGATGAGGGCGAAGATGGAGAAGGCCATGATCCAGTGGTTGTAGCGGATGGCCACGGACCATTCCTTTTTCGGGACGATATTTTCCATGGCAGGCTCCTTTCTCCTACGCCACCCGGTACTTGCGGATCTCGTTGGTCTGCGGGTCGATGATGTGGACGGCGCAGGCCATGCAGGGATCGAAGGAGTGGATCGTCCGGATGATCTCCAGCGGCTGGTCGGCCTTGGCCAGTTTCAGGCCGATCAGGGACTCCTCGTAGGGGCCTCGCCGCCCGCCCTTGTCCCGGGGCGAGCAGTTCCAGGTTGAGGGGACGATGGCCTGGTAGTTGGCGATCACCTTGTCCTCGATCCGGATCCAGTGCCCCAGGGCGCCCCGGGGCGGTTCCGTCATGCCGCGGCCCTCGCCCTTCTTGGGAACGTCGCACTTGGTCCAGGTGCGGGTGTCGCCGGCCTTGACGTTCTTGACCAGTTCGTTCAGCCACCCCTCGATGTGGTCGGCGACGTATTTCGTCTCGATGGCCCGGGCGGCCGTCCGGCCGAGGGTCGAGAAGAGAACCGTCACCGGGAGGCCCGCCGCCTTCAGGGTCCCGTCGATGAGGTTTTTGAGTTCCGTGTGTCCCTGTGCATAGGCCACGACGAGCCGCGCCAGGGGGCCCACCTCGTAGGGGAGGCCGTCGTACCGAGGCGCCTTGCACCAGGAGTACTTCTCGTTTCCCTTCAGGTGCCCTTCCTTGTCGAACCCCGTGTATTCGGGATACGTCCAGCCCTTGTAGGGATGGAGGGGGCCCTTGTCCTGGTACCAGGCATGGCTGACTTCCTCGGTGATCTTTTCTTCGTTCAGGGTCATCGGGTGCGCCACGTCGGCGGCCTTCACGAGTCCCCGGGGGAAGAGGAGGCTCGTCCAGCCGTCATCCATGGGGAATCCGCCGTAGGCCAGGAAATTCTTGACGCCGCCGCCGAGTCCCTTGAGGCCTTCCTCCTTGTAGTAGGCCGCCGCCAGGAGAACGTCGGGTATGTAGGCGTTCTCGATGAAGTTCTTCACCTCTTTGAGCCGGAACAGGTATTCGCCGAGGCGCGAGGCGTCCAGGGCGTCCATGACCGAGGAGACGCCGCCGACGACCAGGCTCTGGGGATGGGGATTCTTGCCGCCGAAGATCGCCGTCATCGTGGAGGCGACCTTGGAGACCTGCAGGGCGTCCAGGTAGTGGGACGTGATGATCAGGTTGGCCTCCGGGGGCAGTTTGTAGGACGGGTTCCCCCAGTAGGCGTTGGCGAAGGGCCCCAGGCGTCCCGACTGGACGAACTTGGTCAGGCGCTGCTGGACCGCCTTGTAATGGGTCTCGGAGCAGTTGTAGGGATTCGCGCAGTAGGCCCGGGCCATCTCCACGGCCTTCTTCGGATCCGCCTTGAGGGCGCTGGTGATGTCCACCCAGTCGAGCCCATGGAGGTGGTAGAAGTGCATGACGTGGTCGTAGAGATAC
>CAZXMK010000346.1:0-3078 GCA_964641935.1 uncultured Syntrophaceae bacterium | reverse complement strand
ATCCGCCGGACGTGGTGATAGGCGTCTTCCACCGAGGCGGGATCCCTGGAGCCCGCATAATCCTCCGGAATCCGGTCCATTCCCGCTGGTGGCGGCCCGTAAACGGCGCCGGTGCTCACGAGGAGCATTTTCCGGACACCCGCCTCCGTGCAAAAATCGAGGACACGGTCCGCAGCCCGGATCATTTCGTCCGCCATCCTTCGGGGGCGGATTTTCCCGCCTTCCGGCTCTTGGTAAACGGCGGCATGAATCAGGTGGGAGAAGTGGCCCCGCGGAAACCGGAAGCGTCCCATGTCTCCGGTGAGCAGCCGGATCGCCGGGTTTCCCGCCAGGTGCGGCGCCTTTTTCACGAAGCGCCCGGGGTCGCGGGTCAGGACGACGGCCCTGGCCTTCAGCCCCAGTTTCCGGTTGGCACACAGAAGGCTCTCCAGGAGCCAGCAGCCGAAAAACCCCGTCCCGCCGGTGATGAAGATCCGGCCACCCCGCAGCTCCTCCCAGAGATTCCGGGTCCGGTCCAGGACGTGGTCCAGATCCTCCGCCAGGGGGTTTCCGGCGGTCCTCCCAGTTCCCCGGCGGTTCCCGGTCACGGCGGCCGCTTGCACAACCCGTTCGGATGTCTTCTCTTTCCTGTTCACCATGTCTTCCAGGGCGGGCTTCCACTTTCCCAGAGGGACTCCAGGTACTTGAGCTCCCGTTGCGTGTCCATGCACTGCCAGAAACCCTCATGGCGGTGCGCATACACCCGGCCTTCCGCGGCGAGCCGCTCCATGGGGTCGTGCTCCCACATGACGTCCCGCTCGATGTAGTCCAGGGCGGCCGGCTCGACGACAAAGAATCCGCCGTTGATCCATCCCTCCCGGACAACGGATTTTTCCTTGAAGCGGACGATGCGGTCGCCGTCGAAGTCCAGGGCACCGAAGCGGGCCGGCGGCCTCACGGCGGTCAGCGTCACGAGCCCCTTGCGGGCACGGTGAAAGGCCAGGAGTTTATCCAGATCCACATCGCCCACACCGTCCCCGTAGGTCATGAGGAACCGCCCCCTCGGCAGGAGCGGCGCAAGGCGCTTCAGGCGCCCCCCCGTCATGGTCTCCAGGCCCGTGTCCACGAGGTGAACCGTCCAGTCCTCCCCGTTGGCGCAATCCAGCACGCCGATGCGTCCGTCTCCGAGATTGACCGTGAAGTCGCGGTTCAGGGTGTGGAATTCCAGGAAATAGCGCTTGATGTACTCGCCCCTGTAGCCCAGGGCCAGGTAGAATTCCCGGCAGCCGTACCGGGCGTAGTGCTTCATGATATGCCAGAGCATGGGCCGTCCGCCGATCTCCACCATCGGCTTCGGCCGGACCTCCGTCTGCTCTGCCAGCCTCGTCCCCATTCCGCCGCAGAGGATCACGACGGGCGGCATCTTCTTTCCTCTCATGTTCCGGGGCATCCTCTCCCTCCGGCATCCGGAGACCGGGTTCGATCTTTTATCCAGGCGAAACCATACACGATCTCAGGCCCGCTTTCCATCCCCGATCCGGCGCGCCGGGACTGTCTCATGCACACATTCCGCCGATGAAGTATGTGACGGACGTCACGGAGGCAACAAAAACCACGTCATAACGAAGATTTTTCGTATCGCCGGATCTGGCAGAGCGAGAGGGCCCGGAGGTTTTCCTTCCCCTCCTGCCAGGCGCGATACCAGGCTGCCGTCCAGTCGACGGCCTCCCCGGCGGTGAGGATGGGCCGCCAGCCGAGGATCTTGCGTGCCTTGTCGGTGCAGAGGGCCAAGGCGTGGGCCTCGTGGGGCGCGTTCGCTCCCTGCCTTCCCACCCGGAGCCTGCCCTCCGGCCAACGGGCAACGAAGCGGGCCGCCAGTTCGCGGACGGGCATGGCCGAGCCGTCGGCGGGGCCGAAGTTCCAGGCACCGGAGAAACGGACGGTATCCTCCGCCAGCCGCCGGGCCAACAGAAGGTAACCTGAGAGCGGATCCAGGACGTGCTGCCAGGGGCGGGTAGCCCCGGGATTCCGGATGACGACGGCCTTCCCTGCCGCGAGGGCCCGAACACAGTCGGGGATGAGGCGGTCCGACGCCCAGTCGCCCCCGCCGATGACATTCCCGGCCCGTGCCGTGGCAAATCCCGGGTGCGGACCCCGGCCGCCGGGATTGAAATACGATCGACCGTAGGCCCCGCAGACGATCTCCGCGGCACCCTTGCTGGCACTGTAGGGATCATGGCCGCCCAGGGGATCTTCTTCCCGGTAGCCCCAGACCCATTCGCGGTTCTCGTAGCACTTGTCGGACGTCACGACGACGGCGGAACGGACGGATGGCGCGCTTCTGACGGCCTCCAGAACGTTGACGGTACCCCCGACGTTTACGTCGAAGGTATCCTTGGGGTTGTCATAGGAGGTCCTGACGATGGCCTGGGCCGCCAGGTGGAAGACGACTTCCGGCTCCGCCTCCCGGAAGGCCTTCCGCACGGCATCGAGATCGCGGATGTCTCCCTCCCGGTGGCGGACCCGCTTCTCCAGGCCCAGGATGGCAAAGTGGGAGGGCTCCGTCGCGGGCGGCAGGGCGAAGCCGGTGACCTCGGCCCCGAGTCTCTGGAGCCAGAGCACGAGCCAGGAGCCCTTGAAGCCCGTATGGCCCGTTACCAGGACCCGGCGGCGGCGATAGAAGTCGTCAAACGGGTTCATGCCGAATCACACCCCCCTTTCCAGGAACCGCCGGAAGACGTCCATGGTGTAGTCGATCTGGGCCTCCCCGATCCCGGGATAAGTGCCGATGAAGAAGGAGTCGTTCATGATGCGGTCCGCCCCGTTAAGCTCTCCTGCAACGCGGCGGGGGATGTCCAGGTAGGCCGGCTGGCGGAGCAGGTTGCCCCCGAAGAGATTCCTCGTCTCGACAAGCTTTTCGTTCAGGAAATCCGTGACCTGCCGCCGCGTGAACCCCGCCCCTTCACGGACCGTCAGGGGAAAGGCGAACCAGGCGGGATCGCTGCCCGGGGTCGCATCCGGAAGGATGAAGCGGTTTTCCAGGAGACGGAATCGCTCCATCCAGGACCGGTAGTTCTCCCGCCTTGCGGCGCAGAACCG
>CAZXMK010000345.1:0-3089 GCA_964641935.1 uncultured Syntrophaceae bacterium | reverse complement strand
TCGCGGTTCCCCGCGGCCGGAAATTCGTCAGCCCGGCGCCGGACGCCAAAGCGGGACTGTCCTGGACGTCGCGCTACGGGTACGTGGCGACGAACGTTTTCGGAACCGAGGGGGCCGTCACGGACGGCATGAACGAGGCGGGACTCACCTTCAGCGCCCTGTGGTTCGAGGTCGACACCCGGTACCAGGACGTGGGTCCCCGGGACCGGGACAAGGCCATTGCCCATATGATGGTTGGATCCTGGATTCTCGGCCGCTTCGCCACGGTGGGGGAAGCGACCGAAGCGATCCGGGGCGTCAAGGTCTTCGCCATGGAGGTACCGCAGATGGGAAAGGCGCCCCCGGGCCACTTCATCCTTTACGACGCGAAGGGGGGCTGCGTCGTGGTCGAATACGAGCGGGGCGAGCTCCGGATCTACGAGAACCCGCTGGGCCTCATGACCAATTCCCCGAACTTTCCCTGGATGGTGACCAATCTCCGGAACTACGTCGGCATGACCAGCGACCAGCGGACAACGCAGAATTTCGCCGGCATCGAGACCCGGCCCACCGGTGGCGGCTCCGGTATGCTGGGACTCCCCGGCGACATCACGCCGCCGAGCCGCTTCGTGCGCATGGCCGTGATGACCCGTTTCGCCGATCCCCCGGAAAACGCGGCACAGGCCCTGAACCTCGCCGAGCACATCGTCAGCACGCTCCACATCGTGAAAGGGATGTCCATCACCAGGGGGCCCGACAAAAGCATCACGGCGAGCTCGACGACGCAGTGGGCATCCTTCCGGGACATCACGAACCGGATCTTCTATTTCCGGACCTACGACAACTTTACCCTTCGGAAGATCGACCTGAAGCGGCTCGATTTCAGCGGCGGCGAAACGAAGATGATCCCGCTCTACGGCGACACCGAGGTCGTTCAGGACATTACGGGAAGGCTGAAATAGGGGTCATTCCGCCGAATGGGCGCCGGCGCGGATTCAGCAGGAATCAGGGCAGCGAACGTTCATCCGGATTCGAAAGGGCGGGCAGGCTGCCCGCCCCGGCCGGCTTCAGCCTCCCGGCGGATCGCCGTCCGTCCATTTCCTCCCGCCCGCGACACCCGCGGGGATCAGGACGGGGAGGATCCACAGCAGGCTCCATTCATTGAACCCGGCCTGCCCGACACCTCCAAAGGACCAGAGGGCCCAGGCGGCGGATATGAAAAACAGGGCATAGGGGAAAACCATCAGTTTCCAGTATGGGGTCTCCGGATGGCGCCAGGGCGCCGCGGAGAAGATGGCAAAAACGGCAACAAGGAACAGCAGCAGGCCTGAAATGCCGAAAACGGGTTTCCCCCGATAGAGAAAAACCGCCGCCAGCACGGCCAACCACAGGAACCCGCCCAGCCAGCCGGCAATCCAGCCGATTTTTTCTCCCCTCCGGTCCATGGTCCTCCCTCCCCTCCGGGATGCCCGTCATCCTGCTTCGTGCTTCTCCGGTCCCGCTTCTTCCTTCGATGCGGCCGGACCGCCCCTCTTCCCGGTTCTTTTCACCAGCGCCAGGACGCCTCCTGCAATTCCTCCCAGGAGAAAATACGCCAGGATGGACGGCACGATCAGCATGCCGATGCTGCCCTCCGCATCCCCGCCGTAATAGCCGATCGCCCCCAGGGAGTCGAGCGTCACGACGATTGCCAGCGCGAGGATTCCCTGGACGGCATAGGCGCCGCAGAGGAGACCGTACTTTCCCCAGTAACCGGATCTCCGCCAGAGGTCCCGTTTCCCGTCGACGGCACTGACCACCGCCGCTGCACCCATGGCCACCAGAATCATGACGACATAGAGCAGGTGGGAGCGCAGGTTGGAGAGAAACGGCCGGGCCAGAAGATGAATCACGAAGAACGGGACCACCCACCAGAGCGCCATCCAAAGCAGCCATTTCCCAGACCGTCTCATATCGCCTCCACGAGCGCCGCGAAACCCCTTCGGCTCTCCTTTCGGACCGGCCCGCACCAGGCGCAGGGGAAAAAGAGGAATCCCGGTTTGGGCAGGTCTTCCATGGTTACGGGTGAAATATCCATTCTCATTCGGTCTCTGTACGTTGCGGGAGTACGGCTGCGGCGGCCGGCGGACAGAGGGAAACCGTCATTACGCCCGGCCGAGGACGATGGTGCGGAAGCTGTCCAGCGGGAACAGCGGTCCCGGATCCACCTTGCGGCCGGGGCTCACGTCCTCATGGCCCAGCACATCCGTGAAGGGATAGGAAGCGTTCAGAAGGACGGCGACTTTCCGCAGGGCATCCATCTGCGCCTCGGTGTACTCGTGCCACCCGGCCTCGACTTTTTCGTGCCGGTGGGTCGCCGTCGACACCTCCTCCGCCGGGACCACACGGTTCGACCAGGTCACCCACTGCCCGTCGGATCGTTTTCTCAACCGGCCGCCGTTCACCAGCTCGATCCCGAGGGAATACGGATTCATCCCCTCCAGGTTGCCCCAGGAGCTCTTGCCGGCATGCCACGCCCTCCGGTTGAAGGGCACCATCTGGACGACGGCGCCGTCGCGGCCGATGACCAGGTGCGCGGACGCCCGGGCCTGCGGATCCAGGAACCAGGAGACCGCCCCTTCCAGTGTCGTTCCCGCAGTGAAGTGCAGGATCAGGTACAACGGGGACACGCCCCGGGACTGGTTCGGGCTCTTCCGGAACGACACCGCCTCTGTGCCTTCCCCGACCAGCCGGTGGTTGGCGATCTTCACGGGAACCTCCTCTCTTTCTATGGCTCGAAGGAGCGGGGTACCGGGCTCACCAGATCCTGCGAGGCCTCGGCGATGTTTTCACAGTGATCGCTGATGCGCTCGAGCCGGATCAGCATCTCGATGTAGAGCGGCCCTGCCTCGGCCACGCAGACCCCCCGGTGGAAGCGCTCCAGGTGGCGGAAGCGGGCCAGCTTCACCTTCTCGTCGATCTGTTCCTCCCGGCTGCTCATGGCCTGAATCCGCGGGATGTCGAAATGCTCGATCAGGGCCGCCGCATCCCGCATGTTCTCCATGACCAGCCCCTCGATTCCGTCCAGTTCCTCCCGGGCAAACCCCGTGAAGGCGATCTCCCGCTCGTTC
>CAZXMK010000344.1:0-3108 GCA_964641935.1 uncultured Syntrophaceae bacterium | reverse complement strand
CCGCACGGACCTGCGCATTGTCTCCAACAACTCGGCCTGCGGAGGCGACGTGGCGGCCTACCTGACGGGGGCAAGGCTGCGGTTCGGCACCCATCACATCGACAACGCGCTCACGGAGAGCGAGTTCTTCGTTCAGCAGGTCTCGACGGGCAGGACGATCCACGTCAGGCTCAACCCGGCCGTCTACCCCGCAGAGGTCAAGACGCAGATGCGAAAGATCGAATCGGGGACCTTCGCCCCGGCGGACATCGACCGCTTCCAGGAGCTGCAATGGGCCTATGCGAAGCGCATGATCAACCGGCCGCTGGCGGAGTCCTTTCTCGTGAAGGAAGTCCCCGGGTTCTCCTGGCCGGCGCCTGTTTGCAAAGACCTCGGCAAGCGAAGGGACAATGATTACAAGAACGTGCCGGCAAAGTAACGCAGGGGGAAGCTGCGCTCGAGGCAGCCGCCAAAGGAAAAATGCGGCAGTCCGATTCGTCATGGGAATCCTCGGCGTGGTCTTCTTTGTATCTCAAGGAATTGCCGACTCGCCCATCCCGCAGGACAGGCGCAAGCAGACGGTCATCGGCAAGTACGCCACGGCGCGGCAGGCCTACGCGATGTGGAAGGCCGACCCGGACCGGGTCAAGATCCTCGACTGCCGCACGCGCGAGGAATACCTGAGCCTGGGGCACCCGACCATGGCGTACAGCTTTCCCGCGCATGTAAGGACGCGGGGAGGAGCGCTGCGGGACAACTCCGAGTTCGAGGACAGGGCCCGACAGCGGTTCGCACCGGGGGATGTCATCCTGGTGATCTGCCGCGCGGGGTACCGCAGTGCGGACGCGGTCAACCGCCTGGCTGGGGCGGGATTCCGGAGCGTATACAACGTCGTGGACGGCTTCGAGGGCAGGAACGGCGACTGGCAAGCGGCAGCAGGCTGGAAGAACTCCGGTGCGCCCTGGACCCGTGATGTGAACCCCGAATTGCTGTAGCGGATTTGAACGAAAAGGAGGCGAATCATGGAGGAGAAAGCACTCATCTACGGGACGAACTGGTGACCCCACTGCACGAAGGCCCGTGAGGCCTATGGGGACAGGGCGGTCTTCATCGATGTCGATGCGGACATCAAGGACCTGCAGAAGATGATCGAGTATTCCGGCGGGAAAATGGCCGTCCCCGTCATCGTCGAGGGCGGCAAGGTCGCGGTCGGCTTCGGGGGAGAGTCAGGCGTCGGCTTCACCTGAGCGGTCCAGTGGCCCCTCGTGAACGGGCTGAAAAAGCGTTGAGCCCGAACGATTGGATGGGCTCCGCGACTGCTTACGCACAGCAGGAATTCCCGGCCCCTTTCCTGTTTTGAAAGTACGTTTTCAGGTTCTCGGGCAATTCTTCGAGTGGAGCGGGGGTGACCCGCGGTTCCTGATCGATGTTCATCATCGCCGTCATAATAGTTTCCAGAAGCATCGGCAGCGGTGCGGACGAGTAGACCTTCCCCCTGTAGTGCCACTCCCGGCAATCGACGATTGTGTTGTTTTCGGTCAGGTCGCCGCAGGACTCGCACACCGACTCCCGGATGTCCTGGGCGATATCCCGCCCGTTGATGCGGATCGTCGGGGAGCTAAGAAGGGCATGCTGCTTTGCCTCGGCTTCCGTTTGCACGACGATTGCCTGATATTTCAGATCAATGCCCATTGCCTCAGCCACCGGGGTGAGAAGCCGCACGGCATTCTCCAATTGATCCCCCGTTGGAACACACCGGGCACATACCGTGAGATCGATCACGACAAGATCGATGTTCAGAACCCTCGTTTCCTCGTTCCAGCCTGCATCCGCGGGGACCGCACAGACGCTGCCGGGCTGTACCGTGGGCAATTCAATCCGGTTCATTTTCTTTTTGTCCTGACTCTTGTCCATGCTTCCTTCACCCCTTTCAGGCGGTCTTCAGACCCTCCCGATTCC
This sequence comes from uncultured Syntrophaceae bacterium, assembly GCA_964641935.1. Taxonomy (GTDB): domain Bacteria; phylum Desulfobacterota; class Syntrophia; order Syntrophales; family PHBD01; genus PHBD01. The sequence continues at coordinate 1,170 of CAZXMK010000344.1, read as the reverse complement.
CAGGTAGAAAATCTCTTTTACGCGTGACGGGCAGCACCTGTCCGATGTGCGGCAGGGGCCGCCACCCTCCCGGAGAGAGGATGTTTTACGAAATATGAGCCGAAAGAGCCTTCTTCGTTTAATATATCAGAAGATCCACAAGATATCCCGCCGCGATGGCAACGGCGAAAACGTTCAGCACGAATGCGGCGATCATCTTCGTTTTGAACACGGAGCCGAGGATGATCATTTCCGGGATGCTCGCCCCGGCCCCGCCGATGATAAGCGCGAGGACCATCCCGACGCCCATCCCCTTTCCGACCAGGGCGGCGCTGATGGGGATCACCGTTTCGGCCCGGATGTACATGGGCACGCCGACGGCCGCCGCGATGGGGATGGACCAGGGATTCCCCGGCCCGGCCAGGGTGACAACGAGGTCCCGCGGGAAAAACCCGTAGATGAAGGCGCCGATCGCCGCCCCGAGCAGAAGATACCAGAACACCCCCTTGAACGTGTCGACGGCAAAAGATGATGCCCTCTTCATCTTTTCCTTAAACGGTTCGTGCACCGACTCCGACGCCGCGATGGGGGCCTTGAAGTCGATCGCGCAGCACATCGCTCGAGCCGGCTTCTGCGTATCCGTCACCGTTCCCGGGCCGCGGTTGGCTGGCGAAGATTGCATGGCGGTTAAGGCGACAAGGGGTGAGGTCTGAACGCTCCCGGAAGAACAGCAACCGGCTGCGGCAGACGGCTTTCCCGGGGGAAGAGAAACGAGAGCCGGGTTGCCGGTTTCCGCACAACAGGCTGTCGGAACATTCATCAAGGGCTTCACCTGACCCTCCATGCCGATTTTCGACAGCAGGAATGCCGCCGCCATGGAACCGAAAAAGGTGACGACGACATAAACGACCGTGACTTTGTAGCCCAGAAGCGAGAGCAGCAGTGCGATGATGACCGGGTTGAGAACGGGTGATGAAAATAAAAATGCCATCGTCGGACCGAAGGGCACCCCACCGCGGAGAAGACCGGCCGTAATCGGTACCGTGGAACAGGAACAAAACGGCGTGATGGCGCCGAGCCCAGCGCCAAGAAGATATTGCACCCAGGTGAACCGGCCGGACAGAAAATCCCGGATTCGCGACGGGGGGAGATACTCCGTCAACAGACCGATGAGAAAGGAAACAGCAACGA
>CAZXMK010000343.1:0-3129 GCA_964641935.1 uncultured Syntrophaceae bacterium | reverse complement strand
GAAGACCTGCCCGAAGACTGGGTCTGCCCCATCTGCGGTTCCGGCAAGGACTCTTTCGTACCGGAGGAATAGGGAGGCCCGATGAGCAAGATCATGGAGATCCTTCACCAGGCCTACACCGGCGAGGCCAAGGCGGTCCTGCGCCTGAAGGTTTACGCCGACAAGGCCGTGAAGGAGGGCTATCCGCAGATGGCCAGGCTGTTCCGGGCCATCGCCCTGTCGGAAGAGGTTCACGGGACCCGGGCGCTCAGGCTCCTCAAGGAGATCAAAAGCACCGAGGAGAACCTGGCGGCCAGTTTCGAATCGGAGACGAAGGTGGCCGGCGTGGCCTACGACGCCTTCATCAAAATCGCCAATGAAGAGGGGAACCGCGGCGCCGCCCTGCACTTCAGCCAGAGCCGGGACGTCGAGGAGGTCCATGCGAAGCTGTACAAGGAGGCCATGGGCCACTTCATGGAAGAGCGGGAGACGACCTATTACGTCTGTACAATCTGCGGCTACGTCTCCGACGGTGTCCTCCCGGACAAATGCCCCGTCTGCTCCGCCAAGCCGGAGTATTTTACCCAGGTGTGACAACGGCCGGAACAGGACCGGCCGTCTCGCTGCCCGTCATGCCCCGTCTCCGCGATTCATAAGCGCCGGGGCTCACCCGCTGCAACCCGCGCGTATCGCCCGTGGAATCCCTCGCGGGTGAGGCGGGTTTTTCTTTCTCCGGGCCCGGCCGGGACCGGGAAGGCCTTACCATGACCGGAATGATCATTCGATGGCTGATCCTCACCGTGGCCGTCCTCGCGGCGGCCTACTTCGTGGAAGGCATCCACGTGGCAAGCTTCTGGTCCGCCTTCTTCGCTGCCGCCGCCCTGGGGATTCTGAACACCATCCTCAAACCGGTCCTGATCATCATCACGCTGCCGGTGAACATCCTGACCCTGGGACTGTTCACCCTGGTCATCAACGCCCTGCTCCTGAAGATGGCCTCGGGGGTGATTCCCGGATTCGACATCCAGGGCTTCTGGCCCGCCGTCCTGGGCGCGATCCTGATCAGCATTGTGAGTTGGATCCTCAACTCCTTCTTCTCAGGACCCGGTCCCGGATTCCGCTCCGGTTCAGGACCCCGCCGTTCCGGGAACGGCACCATCGACCTCACGCGCCGGGGAGGCGACCGATGGGAGTAGGGGACCTGACCCCGGCCATGCGCCAGTACATGGCCCTCAAGGAGAAGTATCCCGACTGCATTCTCTTTTTCCGGATGGGCGACTTCTACGAGATGTTCTTCGACGACGCCGTCACGGCGGCGCCTGTCCTGGACATCGCCCTGACGTCGCGGAACAAGGGGAAGGAGGACGCCGTTCCCCTCTGCGGCGTGCCCTGGCACTCCGCGTCCGGTTACATCGCCCGGCTCATCGAGAACGGATTCAAGGTCGCCGTCTGCGAGCAGATGGAAGATCCCCGGCAGGCAAAAGGGGTCGTGAAGCGGGACGTGGTCCGCGTCGTGACGCCGGGGCTGGTCCTGGAGCCGGACAACCTCCAGGCCAAGGAGAACAATTTCCTGGCCTCCGTCTGTGTCCGCGAGGGGACGTACGGACTGGCTTTCCTGGACATCTCCACCGGCGACTTCCGGGTCACCCGGTTCCGGGACCGGGAGTTCTTCCTGGCCGAGGCGGCGGGCCTGGGTTTCCGGGAGCTGATTGCCGGGGAAGAGGACCGGACGGATCCGTGGATCAAGGCTCTCCGGCAACGGTCCGGGCCGCTGCTCGTGAATTTTCTTCCGTCGGACTACTTTGACGGCGATGCCGCCCGGGAGCGCCTGGATTCCTATTTCCCCAGCGAGTCCCCGGACAGGGATGGCCTCGCCGTCGAGCCTGCCCCGGCGGGAGCCGCGGGGGCGCTGCTCCGTTACGTGGAGGAGACACAGAAGGAGCGCCTGGGGCATCTCCGGGAGATCCAGTTCCAGGATGCCGCGGAATACCTCGTCCTGGACGAGACAGCCCGGGAGAACCTGGAGCTCTTCACGACGATCCGGGAGCAGAAGAGGGCGGGATCTCTCTTTCATGCCCTGGACGAGACGGTCACCCCCATGGGGGGGAGGCGTCTCCGCTGGTGGCTCTCCTATCCCCTGGTGAATCCCCTGCGAATCAGCGAGCGCCTGGATGCGGTCGATGCGATCCGGGAGCGGAACCTCCTCCGGGATCGCCTCCGCAAGTCCCTGGCGGGGGTGCAGGACCTGGAGCGCCTGGCGGCCCGGGTGTCCATGGGCGTGGCCAATGCCCGGGATCTGGCGGCCCTCCGCTCTTCCCTGGAACAGGTGCCGGCCGTCCGGGCCGCTGTCGGGGAATGGACGGCGCCGCTGTCCGAGTCCCTGGCGGCGGAGATCGACGGGCTGGAGGACCTGCGCGACCTCATCGGCAGGGCCGTTGTGGACGATCCGCCCTTCACCGTCCGCGAGGGAGGGATCATCCGGGAAGGGTACGACACCGACCTGGACGGGCTCATCTCCCTGAGCCGCGACGGCAAGCGGGGCATCGCCTCACTGGAGGAGACGGAGCGGCGGAAGACGGGCATTTCAACGCTAAAAGTGGGCTTCAACAGCGTTTTCGGCTACTACATCGAGGTGACGAAAGCAAACGCCGACCGGGTGCCTCCGGAGTACGTCCGCAAGCAGACCCTGGTGAACGCGGAGCGTTACATCAACCAGGAGTTGAAGGAATTCGAGCACTCCGTTCTTCACGCGGAGGAGCGCCGCCGGGAGCGGGAGTACGAGCTGTTCGTCGCGGTCCGCGACGAGGCGGCCCGGCAGGTACGGCGGATCCAGGCCACCGCCTCGGCCCTGGGCGACCTGGATGCCCTGGCCTCCCTGGCGGAGGTGGCGCAGCGAAACGGCTTCTGCCGCCCCGAGGTGGACGACGGGGACGTCATCGACATCCGCGACGGCCGGCACCCCGTCGTCGAAAAGGCGGTCTTCCCCGAGGCGTTCGTTCCCAACGACACCCTCCTGGACGGAAGGGAGAACCGCTTCCTCATCATCACGGGGCCCAACATGGCGGGCAAGTCCACCTACATCCGGCAGGTGGCGCTGATCGTGATCCTGGCCCAGATGGGGGGGTTCGTCCCCGCCGCCTCCGCCCGGAT
>CAZXMK010000342.1:645-3141 GCA_964641935.1 uncultured Syntrophaceae bacterium | reverse complement strand
GGGAGGCGTCGGGGTTGTCGAGGGTCCGGAAAATCTCCGGCTGGAGGAACCGGTCATGGATCGTGCCGGTGAGGGACTTCTCAACCTTGTCGATCAACTCAAACGCCTGGTCGGATGCCATGGAACGTTCCTTTCGAAGAAGAGAACTGGAGCCGCTGGGGTCGGGAACGGTCTCTATTTCGTTATTTCGGCACATTTAGCACGAAACTTGACCGGCGAACATCCACTCTCGACCGTGAAGCCTCCGCCGGGCCGATGCCGCGGTCTCTCCGGGAGCCGGGTGGCCGACGGATCGATCACCCGGGAAAGGTCGTTATTCCGCACCCTTCGGTGCGGATGCAAAGGCATTTGACATACGAAGGACGCTGACCTATTTTTCAGGCTCCAAATATCTGTTTCGGATGCAGCATGAAGATCCTGATGAAAAAACGGGCTTTGTTTGTTCTCCTGGCCGTCCTTGCGGGGATCGCCCTTTTCGAGGCGGTCCGGGTCGAACCGGGTGTCACGGCAGCGGGGGATCGAAAGATCTCCGACCATTTCAACGGCGAGGTCTTCTTCAACCCGGCCGCGCCGGGTGAGGCTCCCCCCCTCCAGGGAGCGGAGCAGCGGCGGGGCTTCACCCGCTGGGCATGGCGCTGGATTTTCAGCGACGACTGGCCCCGCTGGCCGGAAACGGCAGCGGTCCCCGCCGGTCCTCCCCCGGCGGCCCGCGTCCCAAGGGGGGACGTTATCGTCACGCCCGTCGGCCATGCGACCTTCCTCATCCAGATGGACGGCCTCAACATTCTCACCGACCCGATCTGGTCGGAGCGGTGCAGTCCCGTCTCCTGGGCGGGACCGCGGCGCTACCAGCCGCCGGGCATCCGGTTCGAGGATCTGCCGGCCATCGACGTCGTCCTCGTGTCCCACAACCATTACGACCATCTCGATCTGCCCACGCTGAGACGCCTGGCCGGCAAAGGCGTGCCGCGGGCGGTGACGAGCCTCGGCAACCGGGAACTCATCCGGGAGACGGGCATCCCCGCCGTGGATGAGATCGACTGGTGGGACACGGTCCGGCTTTCCCCGGAGGTCACGGTGACGATGGTTCCCGCCCGGCACTTCTCCTCCCGGACCCTCTGGGACCGCAACCGGACCCTCTGGGGTGGGTTTGTCGTGTCCGGGCCGTCGGGCAACGTCTATTTCGCCGGGGATACAGGGTACGGACCCCATTTCCGGGAAATCGCCCGCCGCTTTGGCCCCATCCGGATGGCGCTCCTGCCGATCGCGCCATTCAACCCGCAGCGGTCGAAAGAGCCGTCCCTCAGCCGTTTCCCGAGCGTCCACATGGGGCCCGGCGAGGCCGTCCAGGCTCACCTGGACCTGGGGGCCCGGGTGAGCATCGCCGCCCATTTCCGGGTGTTCCAACTGGGTTGGGACGGATTCGACGAGGCCCCGAACGGGGTCGCCTCGGCGCTGAAGGAGCGGAATCTCGCCCCCGCCTCGTTCATCGTGCCCGTGTTCGGACGGGCCGTCTCCGTTCCCGGGGAGACGAAACAGGCCGCAGCACGCATCCGCGAGGCTTCCTGATCCCGGCGGCCGGTGGCGTCTATCCCCGGCCCAGGTACTTCTCCCGGTTCTCCATGAAGCTCCGGTACAGCCGATAGTTCTCCGTGTCCTCGTAATTCACCGGTGCGATGGGAATGCGATCGAAGCTGTAGATGACGGCCCCGGGGCAGGCCAGCAGGATGGGCGAGTGGGTCGCCATGATGAACTGGACGTTTCCTGCCTTCCCCGCGGCGGCAAGGACCTCCAGCAGTTCGATCTGGGAGCGGGGCGAGAGGGCCGTCTCCGGCTCGTCCATCAGGTACAGGCCTCGGATGGCATACCGGGCGCGGAAGAAGGACATCACCGACTGGCCGTGGGACTGGGTCAGAAACGAGCGGCCTCCCAGGTAATCCAGCTGGCCCGGGTCCGCCGCCGCCCACTCCTCGATGATCCTCGCAAAATCGCGGAAGACCGCCGATCCGAAAAACGAGCCGGGGACGCGTCCGTCCGCCCATTCCACCGAGATGTACTCGCAGAACGTCTTTTCGTAGGGGTTTCTCCGGATTCGCCTTCCCTCGACGGCCTGCCAGATGTGGATGCCCGAGCGCCGGGCGATGGCCTCCAGCAGGGTGGATTTGCCCGTCCCGTTTTCCCCGGTGAAGAGCGTGACGGGGGTCTCGAAGCGCAGGCCCTTCGTCTGCTGAAAAGCGGGGAGATGAAACGGGTAGGTGTCCCGCACCGGGTAGCGGTCCGGGTTGAGGGTGACGCATTTCAGGTGCATGCGGGCTCCTTTCCCTTGCTGGCCTCGACGACGGCGTACGGACAGGTCGGGGACGCGGTGAGGACGATGTCTCCGAATCCCGCGTCGGCCGCCATGGCGGCAAGATCCCGGCCGGAGAAGCTCCCGCCGAAGATGATGTTCCGGAGGCCCCAGAACAGCAAAGGATCCAGGGGACGGTAGGGGCTCAG
>CAZXMK010000342.1:0-635 GCA_964641935.1 uncultured Syntrophaceae bacterium | reverse complement strand
CGCTTCATGTAAGTGCGGATCTCCCCGTCCGTCGTCTCCCGGTCGATCTCGGACAGGATGATCCATCCTCCGGGACGGAGAACGCGGTGGATTTCAGCCAGTCCCCGCCGCGGCTCCGGCCAGTGCTTGATGGACCCGACGGTGACGGCGCCCGCAAAAGAAGCGTCCGCGAAGGGGAGATGCATGGCGTCGGCCTGCCGGAAGCGGCAGTTGGCGGTCCCCTTCTTCCGGCGCAGGCGCTCGGCGGCGCGGACCTGCGTGATGGAAAAATCGATGCCGGTGACCGTCGTTTTCGGACAGGCGGCCGCCAGATTCAGGGCGATATAACCCCTGCCGGTGCCGACCTCCAGGAAGGAATCCCCGCAGCCGGAGGGCGCCCGCCTGGCGACGTCCTCGAACAGTTCGGCGTTCGCCCCGCAGATATAGTGGTTGTAGACGGGGCCGAGAAGGTCCCACATCCAGCGGGCGTCCCGGGTCTTCAGAAGAAAATTTTTCAGCATGGCTTCCACATGGCCGGCAAGAAGGATCCGGGCCTTCAGATCTTCAGGCCGACGGCCAGGCCTTCTTCCATGGCCTCCCGGAACAGCCTCGGCCGGACGCAGTAACCTCTCGTGAAGATTTCAGGGGCCGGTCCC
>CAZXMK010000341.1:0-3143 GCA_964641935.1 uncultured Syntrophaceae bacterium | reverse complement strand
TGGCCGTCGTGTTCATGACGACAAAGTTCGTGATGTTGTGGACCATCGGCGAGCGTCGGCGGACCTCGTCGAGGGCGGCGGCAATCCGGTCGGGATGAAGATCCATGATGTTCTCCTCGTGCGTTGCTCGGAATGTTTTTTGCGTGCAGTCGATCCGTTTCAGGTCATCCGGTCCCGGATCAGGGGAATGACCAGGCTGGCGGATCGATATCCCTCGTCGATGGCCTCCGCCCCGCGGTTGAACTCGAAGAGGGCGATGTCGGCCAGGTGAGGGGTGATCAGGACGTCCGGGGGCTCCGCCTGGAGCCTCTGCCGGGTGATCCGGTCCTGCATGATGTAGAGGGACCGGGTGATCACCTCCAGCAGCGTTGGCCCGCGGAGAGACGAATTCCCATTGGGGCGCAGCCAGGCGGAAGGGTTTGTCCAGGGCATGCTGGCGTCCAGAAAATCGGCGACTTTTTCCTGGATCACCTGGTTTCGCCGGCGGCGTTCCCGGGTGAAGAGGGACTTTCCCAGGATGTCCGAGTTCAGGCTGACGGCAATGACGATGTCGGCTCCCATGGCACGGCAGAGGGAGACCGGAACGGGGTTCACGAGCCCGCCGTCCAGGAGCCAGCGGGTGCCTTCCGGGTAGGGCGTGAACATGACGGGTACGGAGATGCTTGCCCGCATGGCATCGATGAGCGATCCCTTCCGGAGCCATATCTCTTTTCCCGAATACAGGTCCGAGGCAACCGCGCCGAAGGTCACGGGCAGGTCCTCGATGTGAAGGTCCGTCAGGCGCTCCTTGAGATAGGCGGTGATCTTGTCTCCTCCCATGAATCCCGAGCGGGGGAGCCGGACTTCGAGGAAGCGGAAGATGTCAGGCCAGCGGAGTTCCCGGACCAGCGTCTCCATCTCGCCCAGGAAACCCGCCGCCCAGCATCCCCCGACGACGGCTCCCATGGAGGCGCCGCAGACGATGTCGATGGGGATATCCGCCTCCCGGAGGCAGCGGACGACACCGATGTGGGACCAGCCGCGAGCGGACCCGCTGCCCAGGGCAAGACCGATGCGCTTCCGTTTCTTCACCTTTCCTCCGGTTGTTCGGCATGGAAAATCAGACGGCTGACAAATACGGGAAAAGCCGGTCCGGGTCAATTCCGAATGAATCTTGACAAACGCAACCTGGTTGCGTTAAATGTGCACCCCATGGAAACAGCTTCATTATTGGAAAATTTGAAGGATTCCGGTTGCCGGATCACCCGGACCCGGAGGGCCGTCTTGGACATCCTGTCTGCCAGCCACGTCCTCCTTTCGGCGGACGACCTCCGCCGGGCCCTCGCCGCTCGTGGGCTAAGGGTGAACAAGACCACGGTTTACCGGGAATTTTCCTTCCTCAAGGGCCGCGGCATCGTCCACGAGATTCATTTCGGCGACGGTACGGTCCGATACCGGCTCTGTCCGGAGACGCACCATCACCACGTCATCTGCATGAACTGCAAGCGGGCGGAGGAAGTGGCCCTGGAGGGGGATTTGCGGGAGGTGGAGGCCGGCATCGGCCAGACCAAGGGTTTTCAGGTGCTGCATCACACGCTGGAGTTCTTCGGCCTGTGCTCCGACTGCCGCCTGTCGGATGAGAACGGGGAAGCTCCGGACGGTCCCGGCGAAAGGACACCGGACGTTCCAGCCGGTGACGGCGGAAGGAAACCCCGCGGCATATCGAAAGCGGATGCGAAAGGAAAAGGATGATGGCGCGCAATGTGAGAAACCTGGTCCTGGTCATGCTGGGTATGGTCCTGTTTCCGGGAACCGGCCTTGGGGGCGACAGGATCCCGGTTTTTGTCAGCATTGTTCCCCAGAAGTACTTTGTTCACCAGATCGGCGGGGATCTGGTGGACGTCCGGTTCATGGTCGAGCCCGGTGCCAGCCCCGCCGCCTATGAGCCCAAACCCGGGCAGATGGCGGATCTTGCCCGGACGAAGATCTATTTCGCCATCGGCGTTCCGTTCGAAAAAGTCTGGCTGAAGAGGATTGCCGCGGCCAATCCCGGCATGAAGGTGGTAAACACAGACCAGGGGATCGGAAAGCTTGGGCTCGATCCGCACATCTGGCTGTCTCCGCCCCTGGTGAAGGTTCAGGCCCGCACGATTCTGGCGTCCCTGCAGGAAATCGACCCGGCTCGCCGGGGCATCTACGAGGCCAACTTCCGCGCCTTCACCGCCCGGATCGACCGGCTGGACAGCGACCTGAGAAAGACCTTTGAAGGCCGGCAGGGACTGAGGTTCATGGTGTTTCATCCGGCCTGGGGCTATTTCGCCCATGCCTATGGGCTGAAACAGGTGCCCATCGAGGTCGAGGGCAAGGACCCGAAACCTTCCCAGCTGAAAAGGCTGATCGAACAGGCCAGGCGGGAAGGAATCCGGGTCGTGTTCGTTCAGCCGCAGTTTTCCACGAAGAGCGCTGCCCTTGTGGCGAGGGAGATCGGGGGCCAGGTGGCCTTTGCCGATCCCCTGGCGGAAAACTGGATTGCCAACCTGCGCGAAGTCGCGGACAAGTTCAAGGCGTCCCTGAAGTAGGAGGATCGTCCGAATGGATCCGTCGTTGCCCGTTATTGAAATCAGAGACCTGGATTTTTCCTACAACGGGGAACCCGTTCTCAAAGATGTGAATCTTTCCGTCCGGCATGGAGATTTCATGGCCGTCATCGGTCCGAACGGCGGCGGCAAGACCACCCTGCTGAAGCTGATCCTGGGGCTGCTGAAGCCGGACCGGGGGACCGTTCGCGTCGACGGCCGTTCCGCCCGCCAGGCGTCATCCTGCATCGGATATGTCCCACAGGATGTCCACGCGAACAGCAGCTTTCCCATTACTGCCATGGACGTGGTCCTGATGGGATACATCGACCCGAAGAGGCGCTGGCGCCTGCTGACGGCCTCCAAACGGCGGGACGCAGCTGCGACCCTCGACCGCCTCGGGATGGCCGCGTATGCCGGCAGGAAAATCGGGGAGCTTTCCGCCGGCCAGCGTCAGCGGGTATTCATCGCCAGGGCCCTCGTAACGAGCCCCAGACTGCTCCTGATGGACGAGCCCACGGCCAGCATCGATACGAGGGGCCAGGCGGATTTCTACGCCCTTCTTCGGGAGCTGAATCAAGACATTAC
>CAZXMK010000340.1:0-3149 GCA_964641935.1 uncultured Syntrophaceae bacterium | reverse complement strand
AGATCCCCCTGGTCGTTCCGGAGGTCAATCCGGAGGCCATCGCCGGGTACAAGAACCGGGGAATCATCGCGAATCCAAACTGCTCCACCATCCAGATGGTGGTTGCCCTCAAGCCGATTCACGATGCAGCACGGATCCGGCGGATCGTCGTCTCCACCTACCAGGCCGTCTCCGGAACCGGCAAGAAGGCCATCGACGAGCTGGAGCAGCAGACCCGGGCGCTCCTGAACTGCCAGGAGCCGGTGGTGAAGGTTTATCCCCACCAGATCGCCTTCAACTGCCTGCCCCAGATCGATGTCTTCGTCGAGAACGGATACACCAAGGAAGAGATGAAGATGGTCAACGAGACGAAGAAGATCATGGACCCGTCCATCGCGGTGACGGCGACGACCGTCCGGGTGCCCGTGTTCTACAGCCATTCGGAATCGGTGAACATCGAGACAGAGAGGAAGATCACCGCTGCCGAGGTCAAGGAGCTTCTCGCCGGGGCACCGGGCGTGAAGGTGGTGGACGATCCGGCAAACCGGCAGTATCCCCTGGCAATCCATGCCGCCGGTAAGGACGAGACTTTCGTGGGGCGGATCCGGGAGGACGAATCAATTGCCAACGGGATCAACCTGTGGGTGGTTTCGGACAACCTCCGGAAGGGAGCAGCCCTGAACGCCGTCCAGATCGCCGAGATCCTGATCCGGAAGTACCTGTGAACCGCCGGGCGGTGCCGGCGGCGGACCGGCCGGCCCGGTGATGCGGGAGGCTGGGTGAATGAGGGTGATCGCCGGAACGGCCCGGGGGAAACGGCTCTTCGTCCCGAAGGGAAACCGCGCCCGGCCGACGTCCGACCGGATCCGGGAGGCCCTGTTCAACATCCTCCGGGATGTCCGGGAATTCGCCTTCCTGGATCTCTACGCCGGCTCCGGGGCGGTCGGCATCGAGGCCTTGAGCCGGGGCGCCGCCCGGGCGGTCTTCGTGGAGCAGGACCCGCGAATGGCCGGGTTCCTGAGGAGAAACATCCGGGAGTGCGGTTTTGACGGATCCTCGGAGGTCCTGGAAACCGATGCCTTCTCGGGCATCCGGCGGCTCTCCCGCCGGGGAGATCGCTTCCACCTGGTGTTCGCCGATCCGCCCTATGCCGGGAGTCATAGAGGCGACATTTTGAAGGAAACGGCCGAGTGGCCGCTTCTGGAACAGGAAGGAATGCTGGTGATCCAGCATTCGATCAGGGATGAACAGGCGGCAGGGTGGATGAAGAACTGGCGCTGTTCGGATGCACGACGATACGGGGACACGAACCTTTCCTTTTATGAACTCATTGCGCGCGGAGAAGACTACGCATGAAAAAGATCGCTGTTTATCCTGGTTCATTCGATCCAATCACGAACGGCCATATCGACATCATCGAGCGGGGGCTCCGGATTTTCGACGAACTGGTGGTCCTTGTGGCGTACAACCCCAACAAGGCGTCCCTCTTCACCGTCCAGGAGCGGATGGACTTGATCCACGAGGTTCTAAAGGAGTCGGTGCATGACTGGGAGCGAGTCCGGGTGGACAGCTTCGCGGGGCTGCTGGTGGATTATGCCCGCAACAACGGCGCCGCCGTCATCCTGAGGGGTCTCCGGGCCGTGTCGGACTTCGAGTACGAGTTTCAGATGGCCCTCATCAACCGGCGCCTCAACCGCGATGTCGAGACGGTCTTCCTCATGACGGGCTACAAGTGGTTTTACACGAGCTCCAACCTCATCAAGGAGGCGGCAAGCCTCGGCGGCTCCGTCCGGGGCCTGGTACCCGATCTCATCCACAGAAAGCTGCAGGAAAAATTCGACAAGAAATAGGAATGGAAATCATGAAGCTGTCACCTCGAGCAACCCTCATCAAGCCATCTCCGACCCTGGCCGTGACGGCAAAGGCGGCGGCCCTCAAGGCGGCCGGCCGGGACATCATCGGCTTCGGGGCCGGAGAGCCGGACTTCGATACACCGGAGCATATCAAGCAGGCCGCCGTGGATGCCATCCGGGCGGGTTTCACGAAATACACCCCCGTCGGGGGGATCGATGACCTGAAAGACGCCGTCATCGCCAAGCTGAACCGCGACAACGGCCTCGCGTACAGCCGGCCCGAGATCATGGTCTCCTGCGGGGCCAAGCACAGCCTGTACAACCTGGCCCAGGTCCTCTTCGGCGAGGGGGACGAGGTGATCGTCCCGGCGCCCTACTGGGTGTCCTATCCGGACCTGATCGTCCTTGCGGGGGGGACGCCGGTGATCCTGGCGACGGAGGAGAAGGACGGGTTCAAAGTCCGCCCGGAGGCGCTTCGGAAGGCCGTCACGGGACGGACGAAGGCCATCATCCTGAACAGCCCTTCCAACCCGACAGGGTCGGCCTATACGGAGGCGGAGCTGAAGGCCCTCGCGGAGGTTGTCCTGGAAACGGGGATCCTGGTGATCACCGACGACATCTACGAGAAGATCCTCTACGACGGCCGGAAGTTTGCCAATATCGTCAGTGTCGACGGCCGGCTGAAGGATCAGGCCGTCGTCGTGAACGGCGTTTCCAAAGCCTATGCCATGACGGGCTGGCGGATCGGATATGCCGCCGGTCCCCGGGAGGCCATCAAGGCGGCGACGGATCTCCAGAGCCAGAACACCTCGAATCCGACCTCCATCGCCCAGAAGGCCTCCGTGGCGGCCCTGAACGGCGATGAGTCCGTCGTAGAGGCCATGGTCGTGGAATTCCAGAAGCGGCGCGACGTCATCACGGAGGGTCTGAATGCGGTGCCGGGCGTGTCCTGCCGCCTGCCCGAGGGCGCCTTCTACGTCTTTCCGAACGTGGAGGGGCTGTTCGGGCGCAAGTGGCGCGACAGGGCTCTCGGCGGGTCCACGGACGTGACGGAATTCCTGCTGGAGGAGGCGAACGTGGCGGTCGTTCCCGGCGGCGCCTTCGGCGACGACCGGTTCATGCGCCTCTCCTATGCCACCTCCATGAAAAACATCGAGGAAGGGCTGCGCCGGATCGCCAAGGCCGTAGCCAACCTCGGCTGAACAAAACTCGGGGGACAGGCGTTCGTCTGTCCCCCGCACCTTTTCCACCGTTTTCCCTTTTTCCCCGGACGCAGGAATCCACATACAAGTTACCTTCGGGCAGGCGTGAGAAGGG
>CAZXMK010000339.1:0-3172 GCA_964641935.1 uncultured Syntrophaceae bacterium | reverse complement strand
GTGGCCTTCACGGCCTCCATGGAGAACGAGCTGGACGGGATCGAGGAGGGCAAGAGCAACCGCCTCGACATCCTGCAGAACTTCTATTCCCCCTTCGAGGCGGAGCTGAAGCAGGCGGGCGCCCAGATGCGCCGCGTCAAGGGACAGGAGATCCCGACGGACATCGTCTGCGACAAGTGCCAGAGCCCCATGGTCATCAAGTGGGGAAAGAACGGGGAATTCCTGGCCTGCTCGAACTATCCCGCCTGCCGGAACACGACGAACTTCTCCCGGGGCGACGACGGCCAGATCGTCCCCGCCGAGGCAACGGCGGCCGAAACCGGGAAGACCTGCGACAAGTGCGGCAAGCCCATGATCCTCAAACAGGGACGATTCGGTCCCTTCCTGGCCTGCTCCGGCTACCCCGAGTGCAAGAACACCGTGAATCCCCGGGACGAGGCCCCGCCGGAAGAGGGGGCGGAATCCGCCCCGGCGCCGGTCTGCGAGAAGTGCGGAAAGCCCATGGTCACCCGCCGGGGCCGCTTCGGCCCGTTCCTGGGCTGTTCCGGTTATCCCGAGTGCAAGAACATCGTCCGGCAGACCCGGTCGGGCGCCCCCGCCGTGCCGGCGCCGCCGCCGGAAATCACCGACATCGCCTGCGAGAAGTGCGGGAAGCCCATGGCGATCCGCCGGGGACGTTTCGGACGCTTCCTGGGCTGCACCGGTTATCCGGCGTGCAAGAACATCCAGAAGCTTCCCCCGCAGTCATGACCGGGTCCCCTCGGCGGGAGCGACGGAAATCTCCATGACGACGCGCCAGCCTACGATCATCGTCGGCGGAGGCCTTGCCGGCTGCGAAGCCGCCTGGCAGCTCCTGCGCCGGGGTCATCCCGTGGAGCTACGGGAGATGAAACCCTCCCGGTATTCGCCGGCCCACCGCTCGCCCCTCCTGGCGGAGCTGGTCTGCAGCAATTCCCTCCGTTCCGGCCGCGTCGAGGACGCCCCGGGCCTCCTGAAGGAGGAGATGCGGCGGATGGACTCCCTGCTGATGGACGCGGCCGACGCAACGGCCGTCCCTGCCGGCCGGGCGCTGGCGGTGGACCGGACCCTGTTTTCGCGCCGGATCGGGGAAGCCCTGGGGAAACAGGACCGTTTCCGGCTCGTGCATGAAGAAGTGACAGAGATCCCCGAGGGCCGGACGGTCATTCTCGCCTCGGGTCCCCTGACCTCGGACTCCCTCGCCGAATCCATCGCCCGCCTCACCGGACACGGCTATCTCCACTTCTACGACGCCATCTCCCCCATCGTGGAGGCCGAGACCATCGACCGCACCCGCGTCTTTTCCGCCTCCCGGTACGATGCCGGAGAGGGGGACTACCTGAACTGCCCGCTGGACCGGGGGGAATACGAGCGGTTTCACGCCGCCCTGACGACGGGGGAGGAAGTCCCCCTCCACGACTTCGAGGAGGCCCGGTTCTTCGAGGGCTGCCTGCCTGTGGAGGTCCTGGCGAAACGGGGAGCCCTGGCCCTGGCCTACGGTCCCATGAAGCCCGTCGGGCTGACGGATCCCCGCACCGGCCGCCCCCCTTTTGCCGTCGTTCAGCTCCGGCGGGAAAACCGGGAGGGAACGCTCTACAATCTCGTCGGATTCCAGACAAAGCTTACATGGCCGGAGCAGGCGCGGATCTTCCGGATGATCCCGGGGCTGGAGAACGCCGGGTTCGCCCGGTACGGGAGCATCCACCGGAACACGTTCATCGACTCCCCTTCCCTTCTGGATTGCTCCCTTCAACTCAGGGACCGGGAGGGAATCTTCTTCGCCGGCCAGATCACCGGAGTGGAGGGATACATCGAATCGGCGGCCATGGGCCTGCTGGCCGGACTGAACGTCGCCTTCCGCCTGGAGGGAAAGACACTCTCCCCGCCGGGGAAGGAAACGGCGATCGGGGCGCTGCTTCACCACATCACGGAGCCGGGGCGAAAGGATTTCCAGCCGATGAATGTGAACTTCGGCCTGTTCACCCCCCTGGGCCTGATACTCCGCCGCCGTTTCCGCGGGGAGGCCTACGCCCGCCGCGCCCTGGAGGCGCTGGAACAGTGGAAACGATCCCTCTGAGGAAAAGGATCTCCCTGGATCCCGCCGTGACGGCCCTGATCGCCCTCTCGTGCCTGTGGGGCTACAACTGGGTGGTCATGAAAGAGGCCCTGAAGTATTCAGGCCCCTTCGATTTTGCGGCCCTCCGGATGGTCGTCGGCGTGGTCTGTCTCTTCGGCCTGCTCCTCTGGCGCCGCAAATCGATCCGCCCAAAACGGCCTCTCCAGACGTTCGTCCTGGGATTTGTGGGCACGACCGTCACCATCGGAGCCGTCACATGGGCACTGGCCCTGGGCTCGGTGGGGCGCACGGCCATTCTCGTTTACACGATGCCCTTCTGGGTCCTGCTCCTGGCCTGGCCCATCCTGGGGGAGCGGATCCGCGGCAACCAGTGGATTCCAACGGTCCTGGCCTTTGCGGGCCTCCTGATCATCCTCGATCCCGGACACATGCACGGATCGGTCCTGGCAAAAATCCTGGCCGTCGTTTCGGGTGTCGGATGGGGCCTGGGTGCCATCGTCACGAAGACGATGCGGAGAAAAACCGAATTCGACCTCGTCTCCCTGACGACCTGGCAGATGGTGTTCGGAACGATCCCCCTGGTGGCGATCGCTTTCGTCGTCCCCGAAGAGCCGGTCCGCTGGACGCCTTCCTTCGTTGCGGCCCTCGTCTACAGCGGCGTCTTCAGCAACGCCGTGTCGGTCCTCCTGTGGTTCTACATCCTCGAAAAGCTGCCCGCCGGGGCGGCCAGCATGGGAACCCTGGCCACGCCGGTCATCGGCATGACGGCCTCCTTCATCCAGCTTGGCGAGCGACCTTCTCCCTGGGAGGGGGTCGGTATGACGCTGATCCTCATCGCCCTCGGGCTCCTGACCTACATCGGCTACCGCCAGTCCCGGCTCCTGAAGCTGCCGTGAGCCTTAAGAGGGAATGGGGACGGATTTGAAATCCGCTTGCATCCTCTTTGTGCGCATCTTGTCGCGGGGGCTGCCACGGGGGCTTCCGCTGTCGCGGCCATTTTTCCCGCGTTCCGTCGTCGACGATCAGGAAGGCTGGAGGGATGGGAAAAATGTCCCAATTGCTCCTCTGGAAACCCCC
>CAZXMK010000338.1:0-3192 GCA_964641935.1 uncultured Syntrophaceae bacterium | reverse complement strand
TTTCCTCGAAGAGGGCGAGCAGGCGGTCCTGGAGGACCTCCACCTCCCGCATGGGACTGTGGCAGGAGACGATCTCCACGGAGCGGTCGCCCGTCGGGAGCAGGGTCCGTTCCCCGTCTTTTCCCTGCTCCCGGAGGTTCAGGATGTCCGACTGCAGTGCCGCAAGCAGCGTTCCTTCGCCCGGGTCTTCCCAGGATTCGTCTTTCGGCACCTCCCCGGCCTCCAGGAGATCGAAGAAGTCACGGCCGAGGGTACCCAGGGAGGCCAGGAGGGGATTGCCCTCCTCCAGGTGGAGTTCCGTTCCGTTTCCGCCGGACCCGGCGATCCGGCGTCCCGGGACGATGTCGCCCCAGTACTCCCGGCAGGGGTTCATGACGAAGAGGTGGACATCCACGTAAGCCGACAGCGCGGCGAGGACCTCGACGTGGAAGGGCGGGAGGGCCGAGATGCCGAAGATCGAGACGCGCGGGGGCAGGCCTGCCGCCCGGAAGGCTGGATTCGCCAGGGCCTTCCGGAACGCCGCCAGCATCGCCGCCCGGTGGCTCGATCCTTTCCTCGCCGCCAGCTCCCTCCAGAGGGCGGCCTGCCAGTGGTTGTCGTCCCCCTTCTCCCAGCGGAGGATCCAGTCGGGCCGGAAGAGGAGATAGAGGTCGAAGAGATCGGCGATGCGGCCCGAGAGCTGGTAGAGCCGGAGATCCCGCTCCGCCTCACCCAGGTAACCCCGGAGATCCCCGAAACCGGGACGGTCGAGACAGGACGGCAGGAGCCCCATGATCTCCCAGGCCATCACGGCCGGGTCATAAGGGGAGCCGTCCGGTTTGCCCAAGTCGGCGGCGTCTCCGAGAACTGCCCGGAAGACCTCCTGGACAAAATGGTTCGGGAAGGGGAAGCGAAGGTTGGCCGCCACCCCGTGGCGCTTCGCCAGCTCCAGGGAGACCCACCGCTCCATGCCCCGGCTCTGGACCAGGATCACCTCCGCCTGGAACGGGTCCGCCGGCGGGGCGTCCAGCGCCTCCGCCAGCCGGTCCGCCAGGATCTCCAGGCGGTTGCTCGTATGCAGGATCAGGCCGGGCATGGGAAGATCCGTTTTGTGGGATGGATCAGCATGGCCTGCACTCTGCCACGGCTTGGCCGCGCTTTCAAGGCCAAGTCGACGAGGGATTGTCGCATGAATTTCTTTGCCATGGCAGGATAATGGATGTGCCGTCGTCATACAGGTGGAAAACAAAGACATGTTCCGCCTGAGTCTTATGGTTGACAAACCTATCAGAATATGAAATGGTTGTAAACCAGGAAGGATGGTGGATGGATGATTGACCGAAGACTGAAACAGATCCGGCTGGCCCAGGGCCTTTCCCTGGATCAGCTTGTTGCAAGAATGGACGGTTTCGTGACGAAGCAAGCGCTCTCCAAGTATGAGCGAGGCAAAGCGAAACCGACGCCGGTCGTGTTGAACAGACTGGCGTCGGCTCTCGGCGTAAAGGCGGCCCATCTGTGGGCCGAACCCTCCGTGAATTGCAGCTTTATTGCCTACCGGAAAGGCTCGGGGCTGGCAAAGCAGGAGCAGGCCAGGGTCGAGGCCATGGTATGCCGGATGCTGGAAGAGCGCATTCGCTTGCGGGAAATCTTGCAGGAACCGGCAAGGGTGAATTTGCCTGTGAAAAATCTGCGTATGGTCCGTCTCGAAGATGCCGAGCACCTGGCAAAGGAATTGAGGCACCAATGGGGTGCCGGCTTGGAGCCCGTCGCCAATCTCACGGCGACCCTGGAAGACCGTTGTGTGCATGTCATGGAGATTGAAGCCGGCGAAACGTTCGACGGATTGGCGGCTGTGGCCCGTGATGCCGATGACAATCCGGCCGCGGCCGCTGTCGTGTCACGGAAGTCACTGGCAGGGGAAAGGCAACGGCTGAATCTGGCTCATGAACTGGCCCATCTCGTCCTTGATGTACCCGATGCCGTCGATGAGGAAAAGGCGGCGTTCCGTTTCGCCGGTGCATTCCTGGCCCCGGATGAAACGCTGTACAGGGAGGTGGGCCGGAAGCGAGCGTTTGTCCAGCTTGAGGAGCTGATTCTTCTGAAGCAGCGATTCGGAATGAGCCTCCAGGCCCTGGTTTACCGGCTTCACGACCTCGAAATCATCTCGGACGCCCATTACAGGCGATGGTTCATGGACATCAACCGGCTGCACTGGAAAAGGAAGGAACCGTGTGAACTCCCGCCGGAGCAGCCGCAGTGGCTGAAGAAAAGCGTGCTCCGCGCCGTGGCGGAGGGGCTGCTCACCGAAGTGGAGGGCAAGAACATGCTTGGTGAAACGGTAACCGGAAGGGAGCCTCTGTCGCTGATCGAACGACGCGCCTTCATGAAACTGTCCCTTGAGGAACGCCGGAACATCATGGCGAATCAGGCGAGGGAGATTGCCTCGCATTACGCAAGCGAAGCGGCGAAAGAGGAACTGGAGACGGGAGACATCGTTGAATATTAGAAGAGGCGAGGTCTGGCAGGTTGATTTCGATCCAACCAGAGGAGCCGAAATACAAAAAACCCGGCCGGCAGTGGTAGTCAGTTCCGATGCGATCGGCATTTTGCCGATCAAGCTGATTGCACCGGTTACCGAATGGAAAAACCACTACAACCGAAATCTCTGGCACGTCCGAATTGATCCCGACAAGACAAATGGTCTGACAAAGCCATCCGCTGTCGATGCCCTTCAAGTACGCGGCGTCTCGACAGATCGATTCATCCGGAGACTCGGCCGTGTATCCTCGGCGACAATGGAGGAAATCGCGGCTGCAATCGCGGCGGTGGTGGAATATGAATAATGCTTGAGTTGCCATAGGACGGAGTTCAGTAAGACGTCTTGTGTAAGGTGTACAGAGGATAGCTTCCAGAAGTCAACAAAACGGCACCTGTTACAAGAATGCATTGTTTCGAACGGCAATCAACATAGCAGTTGGACAAATATCTCATTGTTTTTTGAGAAGTTCGGTTTTAGTCTTTATTGTCATAATGTCAGGAAAGCAGTGAATAGTTATGTGCTTGTAATTATATGGTGTTTTACTTAATAAGTAAGTATGGCATTGCGATATCTAAACAATCGGATAAAGCGAAGTTCGTAGCTCTCTTAATCTTTTCCGATCATTGACGCTTGAGCCATTTTGGGTTTTTCCATGTCCCTCACTCATGAACGTT
>CAZXMK010000337.1:0-3193 GCA_964641935.1 uncultured Syntrophaceae bacterium | reverse complement strand
GACCTGCACGACGGGGCTGCGGTTCGAGGTGTGAAACGGCGTGATGCCGGAGGAGGCCCCGGCCTGCGGGGTCCAGAGCAAACAGGCCAGGGACGCCAGGAGGGTGACTGACGCGCGGTTCATGGCCCGGAAAACTAGCACTGCTCCGGGAAAAATGACAGTCAAACTTGCGGGGACAAGCGGGGGGAATCCGATTCGACGGCCGGGCGGCGGAGCGGCCTGTCAACGCCGCCTCGCCCCGACTCCTCACTGCGGAGCCATGAAGACGTTCGGCAGGACCATGACGAACCAGGGGACGTACGTGCAGAGAAGGAGCACGGCAACCAGGATGACCACCATGGGCCAGATCGCGCGGCTGATCTGCTCGAGGGAGCGCCCGCTGATCGCGCTGGCCACGAAGATGTTGATGGCCATGGGCGGGGTGGCCATGCCGATCGCCAGGCCGATGGTCATGACGACCCCGAAGTGGACGGTGTCTCCCCCGATGGCGGCGATGAGGGGCAGAAAGATGGGCGTCAGGATGATCAGGGCGGAGGCCGTTTCCATGAAGAACCCGGCGATCAGGACGATGACGTTGATCATCAGGTAGATCAGGGCGGTGCTGTTGCCGGCAAGGTCGATCATGGCCTTCGCGACGGCCTCGGGGATCTCGTAGAAGGCAAGGCCCCAGCCGAAAATCTTCGCCGTGCCGATGATGAACATGATCAGGGCGGAGGTGACCCCCGCTCCCACCACCAGTTCGTAGAACCGCCGGAAGGTCATGGTGCGGTACACGAGCCAGGCGATGAGCAGCGTGTAGTCCACGGCCATGGCGGCCGCTTCCGAGGGGGTGAAGTAGCCGGTGAAGATGCCCCCGAGGATGATCACCGGGGTCGCCAGGCCCCAGAGGGAATCGAAGAACCGCCGGGCGACGGCGCGCGGGGGTAGCTTCTCACTGGCCGGGTATCCCCGCCGGTTCGAGTACCACACGGCGTAGGCGATCAGTCCCGCGCCCATCAGGGTCCCGGGTATGAACCCTCCCATGAAGAGTTTGGCCACGGAGTCCCCGGCGATGACCGCGTAGAGGACCATGGGGACGCTGGGGGGGATGACCACGCCGATGCATCCGGACGAGGCGATCAGGGCTGCGGAGAAATCGGTGTCGTATTTTTTCTTGTTCATCTCCGGCAGCAGCGAGGCCCCCACCGCCGCCGTGGTCGCCGCCCCCGAGCCGGAAATCGCGGCGATGAACATGGACGCGAAAGTGGCGACGATGCCGAGCCCTCCCCGGACCCTCCCGAGGGTCGCTTCGGCGATGGCCAGGATTTTTTCCGAAATCCCGCCCCGGGCCAGGATGTCCCCGGCGAGGATGAAAAAGGGGACCGCAACGAGGGCATAGGAGCTGCTGCCCTCGAAGAACGTCTGGGGGACCATCTGCAGGGGGATGCCGGTCGCCACGAAGACGATGAGGGCGGAGAGCCCCACCGCCAGCCCGACGGGAACGCCGATGAGAAGCAGGAGGAAAAAGCTCCCGAACAGCACCCAGCCCATGCGTCACCCCTTCCGAAGCGTCTGCCGGATCCCGGCGATCAGGTGGAGGATCACCACGGCCCCCGCGACGGGAAAGGCGACGTAGACCCAGGACATGGGGATCTGCATGCCCGGCGAGAGCTGGCCGGATTCGGTTCCCATCAGCAGGGCGCCGTAGCCCGCCATGACGGCGAAAAAGGCGATCCCGAGCAGATGCACCCCGACGGACAGCAGGGTCCGGCCCGATCCGGGGAGGCGCTGCGTGAGGAACGTCACCGCAATGTGAGACCCCCGCTTGAAGGCCACGGCGGTTCCCACGAGGGTCGCATAGACGAGCAGGAAACAGGTGATTTCCTCGGTCCAGGAAAAGGCCGTGAAGAAGACCCGGAAGGCGACCTGGATCGTCGTGAAGAAGATCATGGCGACCATCAGCCCGAAGAGGAGCTTTTCGCTCCACCCGTTGATCCGGTCGCTCCAGTGAAGAAGGGCGGAGGGGGCGATCGCCGCCCCCTCCGGTTGTTTCACGTCCGTTGCCATCGCGGGGCCCGTCACTTCGTGTTCTGGATGGCTTCGATCAGCGCTTTCCCGTACTTGGGGGTGTAGGCGTCGTAGACCGGCTTGACCGCCGCGCGGAAGGCCTTCAGGTCCGGTGTTGCCACGACCATGCCCTTCGCCTTGAGGTCCTTCAGCCACTCCGCCTCCATCTTGTTGTCCCAGGCCCGCTCGAACTCGGCCGCGTCCTGCGCGGCTTTCTTGACGATCGCCTGCTGCGCGGGGGTGAGCTTTTTCCACGTGTTCATGCTCATGATGATGGGGGCGGGGGCGTAGGCGTGGCGCGTGATGCTCAGGTACTTCTGGGTCTCGTAGAGCTTGAAGGCCATGATGACGTTGAGGGGGTTTTCCTGCCCGTCCACCGTTCCCTGCTGCAGGGCCGTGAGGACTTCGGTCCACGCCATCGGCACCGCATTGGCCCCCAGCGCCTTGAAGGAATCCACGTAGACCGGGTTCTGCATGACCCGGATCTTCAACCCCTTGACGTCCTCGGGCGTCTTGACCGGGCGCTTGCTGTTCGTCAGGTTGCGGAACCCCCGCTCGGCGAAGGCCAGCCCCTTCCAGCCCTGGGCCTCCAGGTCGGCCATGAGCTTCTGCCCGATGCTGCCGTCGAGGACCTTGTAGGCGTGATTGGGGTCGCGAAACAGGAAGGGCAGATCGATTACCCCGAAGGAGGGGACGAAGTTGATGATCGGGCCGTTGGTGATGATGCCCGCGTCGACGATGCCCATCTTCATCCGTTCCAGGAGGGTCCGCTCGTCGCCAAGCTTCGCGTTGGGGAAGATGGTGACCGTCAGGGCGCCCTGGGAATTTTTCTCCACCAGTTCCTTGAATTTCTCGGCGGCCACGTGGAAGGCGTCTTTCTCGTTCACGACGTGGGCCAGTTTGATCTCCATGGCAACCGCGGTGCCGGCGAAGGCGAACACCAGGATCATCAGGATGGATACGATCTTTTTCATCTCCCTCTCCTTCTTTAGAAATGGGTTACCGGAATTGCTCCGGCCGAAACCATACGAAAGCCGCGCCCCCTTGTCAATGGCTGAAATCGGGCACGCGGCGAACCCCGGTCCCGGGGCCGCCGCGTCAACGCGCGGAGTCCCCGCCCGTTGTATCGTTTGAAAGCGTGGCCCGG
>CAZXMK010000336.1:0-3211 GCA_964641935.1 uncultured Syntrophaceae bacterium | reverse complement strand
TGTCTTATCGTAAGACAGGTGACCGATTATTCGACGGACTTCTGAACGGTCATTTCGTACTTCTTCATCTTTCGATACAGCGTGTCCCGGGATATCCCGAGCTTCCTGGCCGCTCCCGAAACGTTTCCCCCGCTTTCTTCCAGGGCGGTTCGAATCATGGTGCTTTCAACGTCCGACAGCCGGATGGAGTACGCTTTCTGCGCAACCGGCGGTTCCTTTTTTTCTCTCCGCCGGGTCTTGCCGCCATCCTGTTCCCGTGAAAAATCCTCCAGGGAAAGAATGGTTCCCTCCGAGAGGGTAATCGCCCGCTCGATCCAGTTTTTCAGCTGCCTCACGTTTCCCGGCCAAGGCTGGTTCTTCAGGTATTCCATCGCTTCCGGGGTGATCTCCGTCACGTCCTTTTTCAGCCGGTTGCCGATTTCCTCCATGAAGTTTTCGATCAGGATCTCGATGTCCTCCCTGCGCTCCCGAAGGGGTGGGATTTCGATTTCGACGACGTTCAGCCGGTAGTACAGGTCGCTTCGGAAGTTGCCCTTTGCGACTTCCTCCTCGAGGGGCCGGTTCGATGCGGCGATGATCGTGGCCTCCAGGGGAATGCAGTGTTTCCCGCCCAGCCGCAGGAATTTCTTCTCTTCCAGGACTCGCAGGAGTTTCGCCTGCATGTCCAGGGACATGCCGTTGACCTCGTCGAGAAACAGGGTCCCCCCGTTGGCAAGCTCGAATCGGCCCGGCTTGCCCGAGGCCAGGGCGCCCGTGAACGTGCCGGCCTCGTACCCGAACAGCTCACTTTCAATGAGGTCGTTGGGGATGGCGGAGCAGTTCAGGCCGAGGAACGGGCCCCCGGATCGCGGCCCATGGCTGTGGATGCCCTGCGCCAGCATTTCCTTTCCGGTTCCGGACTCGCCGCAGATGACGACATTGGACCCCGTCTCCGCGACGCGTTTCGCAAGGGCGATGGTCTTCCGGATGCCCCTGCCTGTCCCCCGGATGTCGGGAAACCTGTACCGGGCCTCAAACCCGGCCACCTGTTTCACCAGGCTCTGAACCTTCTTGAATTCCCTCAGGACGATCAGGCTTCCGATCTTCCCGGAACCCGGATCGACGATCGGATGGAGGGTCAGGAGACACCGTTCCCGCCGGCCCGGCTTCCCCAGGATGATCTCGTGATCATCGAGCGCCCGGTCCGTTTCGATGGCGCCTAAAATCTCTCCGTTCTCCAGAATCGAACGGATGTTCTCTCCGCAGGCCTGACCGGACCGAACGGCCATGATCCTCTCCGCCGCCCGGTTGATGTGCGTGACATCCCCTTTCTCGTCGAGAATGACCAGGCCGTCCGCCATGGTCTCCATGGCGGATCTCAGATATTGCGAGGCGATCTCCAGGGCCCGCAGCTCCTCCGTCACGCGCAGCTGATTTTCGATGGCCCTCGCTGCGGCGACGATCATCCCGAACGTGTGCGGATGCTTCTGGGCGGACTCGTAGGTCGAGGTGATATCCAGGGTTCCGATGATGGTGTTGAACTTGTCGTGGATGGGAGCGGCCGCGCAGCTTGCCAGCTGGATCACCTGAAGGTAGTGCTCCTCTGCGGCGATCTGGCAAGGCGTGCCCATTTTCAAGGCCAGGCTGGGCGCGGTCGTCCCGAAATTCGCCTCGCTGAAGCAGTTGCCGACGACGGCATTGTTCTTCCGGCAGTATTCCCAGATCTCCCCCTCACCGATGGCATCCAGGATGAACCCGTTGCGGTCGGTGAGGAAGAGGACCATCTGCAGCCCGCTGATGAGCCTGGAAAGGCCCTCCAGGAAGGGTCGGGCCGCATCGATCAGGACCCGGTTCGCCTTCAGGACATTCTCTTTTTCCGCTTCCGTAAGATTGCCCGGTACCGTCTCGGAACGCGGATCGAGCCCGTTGGCCCTGCATCGCTGCCATGAGCGGAGGATCTCGTCCCGGACTGCCTCGCCGCTCACGGCACCGGTGGCTGCGAATTCATTCCAGGCGGCCTTCAGCTTCGCTCTGTCGACGTTCATACTGTTTCCTCCATTCTTCTGCAGGCTGTCGAACAGGGTCACAATAAGAACCGGATCGTCCGCGTGAATCGCCCGCCGGAATCATGCCCGGCGATCAGTTGTCGATCCTGCCCCTCAGGGCCGCGACGGCCTTCACCTGGGCCGTCACATTCGCCACGTAGGCGTTTCTCTCCTGGTAGACGGATTTCTTCTCGTCGTATTCTACCCGCACCATGGTCGCAGTCGCCCGCCCGACGTCGCCGTTTTCCATGTCCAGGTAGGACTCGATCAGTTCCCGGTAGGCATGGGCGTCGCGCAGGGCCATGCCCATGAAGCGCGGGACATCGTCACCGGTGTAGAAATAGAGATGGGACATGGCGATCACCTTCACGAACGGACGGAGCGCCATCAGCTTTTCGATGGAGCGGACGTAGTCGGTGAACGACGTCAGGAATTCGACCTTGTTGAGGTCCTCCCGCTCCATGACGGGGTTCCCCAGGGCCTCCCCGGGGAATAGAATTCCAGGCTCCCGGAGGAAAAACGAGAGATGGTCCCGGGTGTGCCCGGGCGTGGAGAACACCTCGCAGGTCCAGTCCCCCAGGTCGACGACGTCCCCCTCCCGGAGCGGTTCCGAGAACTCCACGGGGCCGATCCGCATCGTTTCGGAATCCGTATCATCAACCTGGATGTCCTGGAAGTACTGCGAGGTCTGGTCGCTCAGGAAATTCATCACTTTCAGGGCCTTCTCGTTCTCCAGCAGGAGGCCCGTCGATTCATGCGCCCTCAGCTCCAGTCCGGGGATCGACCGCTTCAGAAACGGCAGGGCCCCCATGTGCTCGTAGTGGCCATGGGTGACAAAGAGGCTGTCCAGGGAATCCGGACCGCCGAGGAATTTAGTCGCCTGCCGGAGATAGGAAGGCCCCAGGATGTTCAACCCCGCCTCGATCATGACGCTCCGCTTGCTCCCTTTGACGATGTAACCCGGATAAACCGTATGTCCCGTAATCAAAATCCGATCGTTCAGTTTCCCTTCCGCCGCCTTTCTCATTCCTTATCCATTTCTCTCTTTCTTCTGTCTTTCATTTCCACCCGGCGATCCCGTGCCGGCGGCCCTCCGGCGTGCAAACCGGGAACAGGCGGACGGAAAAGGAGGGAAGAAAAACCATCCGCCTGTTTGTTCCCGGATATGGAATGCACGTCCTTACTTT
>CAZXMK010000335.1:0-3216 GCA_964641935.1 uncultured Syntrophaceae bacterium | reverse complement strand
ATGCCGGCACGAAAATCGTGCTGATCGTGAAAAACAGGATGGATACACCCATCCGGCCCGTGTTTTCCATCCATCTTCCCGGCGGCGTGACGGCAGACCGGACGGAGCTGCAACTGGAGATGGGACCGGGTGAGGAGCGCCGGGAGGAGATGAAGATCGACGCCGAGCAATCCGTCCGGGGCGGGCATCCGGTATCCGTGCTGGTGCGATACGAGACGGAGAACGAGCACGACAGCCGGCTGCTCAGGACGACGCTCTCCGTTGAGGAGAATACCCTGTCTCTGCCGGCCATGGCGGCTGCGGCGGCCATCCTGATGATTGCCCTCACGGCGGTCGTGCTGATCGCCTTTCGACGCTCGTCCACAGGATCGGAAAAAGAATCGGGCACCTGAACCACCCCCGTGCGGTACACCGCCCGGGGATGAAACCCCGCGTCCGATCTGTTTCCCACCCCGCCCGGCGGCCATTTTCCCGGCTCCCGGCGAAGCGCGGCTCTCCCGGTCAGGACCCCCGGACGGTTAACTATCTGAAATGCTTCCCAACCATCCGTTCCGATGCATTCCGGCAATCCTCCTGTTTCATCGGCGGCTGGACCCGTCCCGGCACTTCTGATGAAAGCACCCCGCATCCGTGAAGCGGGTGCGTCTGTCATGTTGCATCATAGCATGATTCCCATAAGCATAGTTCAGTTGATCAACAGGTATTGAATTCTCAGGAATTCCTGTTAAGGGTTCAAGCCGAGCATGATTCTCAGGATTGCCTGAATATCCAAAGAATCTCCTTTCCCCTGTTCACCGCCGCTCATCATCAGAGACCTCGTCACATGTCCCGGATTTGGAACGTCACGATCCTTCGAACGCGTCATTCCCTGTCCCGGCCCGGGGAATATCTCCGCATTTCCAGATCGGTCCTGCATGAAGATTGACGTTCGCAAAAGACAGATGCTCCTGCTGGCGGGCAATGCGCTGATCGTCGTGATCTCCTTCTATCTGACGCCGCTTGTCCTGTCCGGTGCGATCCCGTCACCGGGGGACATATTCCACTCCCCGGATCCGTTCGCCATCTTGTCTTATCTACTGATATTCTACCTGTTTGATCTGTACGACCTCGATCTCCGCTTCAGCAGGACGCGGTTCCTGGTGCGCCTTGTCCTGGCGCAGGTAACGGTGGCGATCCTGATCGCAGCGGGATCTTTTGTGTTTCAGGAGCGGCCTTATGGAATGAGGGTACTGGCCGTCCAGGGAATGCTCGTGTTCGTTCTTGCCCTGGTGTGGTCGATGCTGTTCGAGCGCTTGATGACGAATGTGACCAGGGCACTCCGGGTCGCAGTGCTGGGTTGCGAGGACACGGCGGAAAGCCTGCGGCAGGCGCTGGGACGGAGGCCGGACTATGCGGTGGCCCTGACCCTGAAGAAGGGTTGGGAAGATCGGGTCGGGAGCCTCATGAATGAAAAAGCATTCGACGAGATTGTTGTGAATACGAAACGGGGGATCAGTTCCGACTCTTACCGGGCCCTCATCGAAGCGAAGATGCGCGGCGCGGCCGTATCGGATGTTCCCGGCTTTTACGAGCGTGTGCTGGAGAGGCTCCCCGTCAGCGGGATGAGCGACGTCTGGCTGGCCCATGTTCCCCTGTCGGGAGTCCGGAAGACAGTCTACAACCGGAGGCTGAAGTGAATCCTGGGTGCGGCGATTTCCCTGGCCGCGCTGATAATCCTGTCGCCGCTGATGCTGCTCATTGCCCTGGCGATCCGGATGGAGTCTCCCGGACCCGTTTTGTACCGCCAGCGGAGGATCGGCCTGAACCGGGTGACCTTCGATCTGGTCAAGTTCCGGTCCATGAGGATGGGGACGGAATCCATGCGGGAGAATGCGGGACGGCAGGATGATCCGCGGATTACACGGGTGGGGGCAGTCATCCGGAAATACCGGCTGGATGAACTGCCCCAGCTCTGGAACGTGCTTCACGGCGACATGTGCCTCGTTGGGCCCCGGGCGCTGATGGAGGAGGAGGTCGAGGAATTCGAGCGGAGGATTTCCTATTTCACATTGCGTCACTTCATCCGGCCGGGAATCACCGGGTGGGCCCAGATCAATTATCCCCACGGGACGACGGTCGAAGACGCCCGGGCCAAGCTGGAGTACGACCTGTACTACATGAAGAACGCCTCGATGTCGCTGGACCTGTACATCCTGCTCCGGACGATGCGGACCGTGCTGCTGGCGAAGGGGGGGAAGTAATGGCGGGAGACATGGTCCGGTTGAGGAGCGGAACGACGGCAGAGATACCACTCCCGGAAAAGTCTGTCGCCGGCATCGGCGGACAGCCGCCCTGGACAAGGGAGCGCCGCATTTTCCCGAACCGGTCCGTCAGGGCATGCGGGAAGGCGGACGGGAAACGGTGAGGATCGATGAGGCACCGCTGCGGACCGCGGCAATGTTTCTTCTCCTGGTTCTTCTGTGGCTTGTGCCTTCCAGGCTGCTGGGCGCGGACGCTCCCTTCACGGGGGCTGCAAACTGGGGCGGCACGGGATTGATGGCGATTCCGACGGCCCGGCTCATGAAAGAAGGAGCTTTCCGGGTCGGGGTGTCCCAGGTCCATCCGTACCGGTATTACTACGGCGCGATAAGCCCTCTCAGGGGTTTTGAAATCGACGGGCGGATCACGGAGGTGATTGGAGTTTCGGGATTTGCCGACAGACCGGAATACGGAAACTACAAGGATAAGGCCCTGGACGTCAAATACCGGCTTCTGCCGGAGACGAAGTACCTTCCGGCCCTTGCCGTCGGTCTGATGGATCCCCATGGGACCAGGCTCTTCAGCTCCCAGTATGTCGTTGCCAGCCAGCAGATTTATCCATTCGATTTCACATTCGGTTTCGCCAACGGGCGGTATGGAGGACAGGAACTGGCCGATGTCGGGTCCGGTGATTCCGTCAAGGCGGAAATCTTCACCGATCCCGGAGGGTGGTGGAGCGATGCAAACTACTTCTGGGGTGTCGAGTTTTCGCCGGTCGACGGGCTTTCTTTCATGGTTGAGTACGATCCGACTCCCTATCACGAACACCGGCGCGATCCCGCGAATTCCATCTATTTCCGTGAGCCCGTGCCTTCGAAATTCAACTATGGATTGCGGATCCGGCCCCGGGACTGGCTGGAGGCGGTTGTGAGCTGGCAGCGGGGAGATACGGTCGGGGTCAACCTGAATGTCTTGTTT
>CAZXMK010000334.1:1507-3240 GCA_964641935.1 uncultured Syntrophaceae bacterium | reverse complement strand
TTTTTCGGTCATCATGGCCTTGATCTCCCGCTTGAGGACCTTTCCGACACCGCTCGTGGGAAGCTCGTCCATGAACTCGATCCGCTTCGGAACTTTGTACGACGCCACATGCTCCTTCAGATACTGGACAATGGCGGCCCTCTGCGTTTCGTTCTTTTCGACGCCCGCCTTCAGGACAATGGCGGAGGCTACGCGCTCGGAGCCGGGGCGCTCCGGATCCGGGACACCCACCGAGGCCGCCTGGGCGACATCGGGGTGTTTGGAGAGCACTTCGTCCAACTCCCGGGTGAACACCTTGAACCCGGAGACGATGACCATGTCCTTCAGCCGGTCCACGATGGAGAAATAACCGTCCTCGTCCATGACCGCGATGTCGCCGGTGTAAAGCCAGCCGTTCCGGATCGTTCTGGCCGTCTCCTCGGGTTTGTTGAAATACTCCTTCATGAGCTGCGGACCCCGGACGACGATCTCCCCGGGCTCGCCCTGTTTGACCGGCTGCCCCGTCCCCGGGTCGAGGAGGACGAATTCGGTATCCGACACCGGCATGCCGATGGAACCGGCCTTTTTCACCCCGTAACGGGGGTTGCAGCTGGTCACCGGGGACGTCTCCGTCATCCCGTAGAGCTCGATGAAATTCCCCTTCCCGATGATGGACTCGAGTTCCCCGATGCTCTCCTTCGGAAACGGAGCGGCGGCGCTGAGGCACCACTTCAGGTTCCTCATGTCCAGGC
Source organism: uncultured Syntrophaceae bacterium (assembly GCA_964641935.1). Taxonomy (GTDB): domain Bacteria; phylum Desulfobacterota; class Syntrophia; order Syntrophales; family PHBD01; genus PHBD01. The sequence goes on along the minus strand of CAZXMK010000334.1, from coordinate 2,509 downwards.
GCTTGAATTCCGGGTTCTTCATGAGCTCGTAAAAGACCGTCGGTACGTTGACGATGTAGTGCGGCTGGTAGGCCTTGATCGCCTCGATGATGAAGTGGGTGTCCCGGGGATTGGGCACGCACACCTGCGTCGTGCCGTGGGCCATGGAAAAACCGCCCAGGGCGAGTCCGGCGATATGGAAAAGGGGAAACGCCGACAGGATCGTGTCCTCCGCCAGGATGTCGGTCCAGGCGAGGACCTGCTGGCGGTTGCACATGTAGCTCCGGTGGGTGAGTACCGCGCCCTTGGCCGGGCCCGTCGTGCCCCCCGTGTACATGATGAAGATCGCGTCGTCGAGGCCGCGGGGCACGCCCACGGGTCCCGGGGGCGTCTCCCGGATGACGTCCGTGAATTTCACCGTCGCTTTCCCGGCCAGCGGTGCGACTTCCGCGGTGGGGATCTTTTTCAGGAGGCTTCCCAGGACCCGTTTCACCCCCGGCAGAAAGTCGGCGATTCCGGATACCACGACCGTCCCCGTGTCGATCCGGTCGGCGATCTCGGCGATCTTTCCGTAGAGCAGGTCGATCGTGAAGATCATTTTTGTACCGGAGTCCCGGATCTGGTTGACCAGTTCACCCGGCGTCAGGAGCGGGCTCAGCCCGGTGGAGACGCACCCCGCCTTCTGAATGCCGACGATGCTGATGTAGTGGGCGGGAATATTCGGCAGGTGCAGGCCGACAACGTCATCCGGTTTCAGCCCGCTCCGGGCGAGATAGCGGGCGACCCGGTCGGACAGATCGTCCAGTTCGCGGAAGGTGATCCGCTTTCCCATGTAGATGATCGCCGGCTTGTCCGGATAGGCCGACACCACATCCCGGAACTGCTCGACATAGGTCCTGGTTTCGTAATTCATGCTCTGCGGCACGTTCGGGTCATAGTGATTCAGCCAGCGCTTGTCGACTTGAAACTCGCTCATGGTTCACCCTCCTTTCCGGAAACGGATCCTGGGGCTTGTCTGTCCGG
>CAZXMK010000334.1:0-1407 GCA_964641935.1 uncultured Syntrophaceae bacterium | reverse complement strand
GCAGGCAGGCGGCATGGTCGAGCGGGATCTCTGGATGAGCATCCTCCAGAACGGCCGGAAGATCGGCTACACCCATCGGGTCACGGAGTCTGCCCCGGAGGGGTGGAGGGTTCGGGAAGATGTATCCATGCGGATCAACACCATGGGGTATCGCCAGAACATCCGTTTCCGCACGGCCGGCGATCTCCATTCCGACCTGACCCTGAAGGCGTTCACGTTCGATCTCCAGTCCAGCCTGTTCCGCTTTTCCGCCCGGGGTTCCGTGGAGGGAGACACCCTTGTCGTCACCGCGGGGCCGCCGGGTAAAGAAAAAGGGGCCCGCTATCAACTCCAGTCCGCCCCGCGCCTGTCGGCGGGAATCCTGGAGGCAGTCTGGGCGGCGAAACTCGGGGAAGGCGAGCAGCGCACGTTCCATGTCTTCGACCCCGTGGCGATGGGGCAGCGTCCCGTGACCGTGACCGCCGGCGGGGAGGAGAACGTGGAGATCGGGGGAGCGAGGCACCGGGCCAGGCGATACGATGTCGATTTCATGGGCGCCCGCCAGACCGCCTGGATCGGGAACCAGGGAGACGTGCTGAAGGAAGCGGGGGTGCTGGGCATCACCCTGGAGCGGACCACCCGGGAGCGGGCACTGGAGGCCCTTTCCCCGGATGCGTCGGCGGACCTGACCGATGTGGCCTCCGTAATGCCCGATCGGCCGCTGAACCATCCTGCCGACTTGAACCAGCTCCAGATCCGCCTGAGCGGGGCGGACGTACCGAACCTCGCCCTTGACGGAGACCGGCAGCGTTACAGGAGCGGCGTCGTCACGGTGACGAAGGAGGCCCTTCAGCCGGCCGGACCGACGGAACGGGCATTCGTGGTCCGGGGCGCCTACCTGGGGAGCGATCCCTTCATCCAGTCGGACGACCGGCTCATCCTGGCTCAGGCCCGCGAAATCGTTGATCCGAAGGTTCCCGATTTCATCAAGGTCCTCAAGATCGTCGACTGGGTCTTCCGGAACATCGAGAAGAAACCCGTCCTCTCCGTCCCGAACGCCCTCGAGACTCTCCAGAACCGGGTTGGAGATTGCAACGAGCACGCCGTCCTCGTGGCGGCCCTGGGACGCGCCTCGGGCATCCCGACGGTGGTCGAGGCGGGACTGGTCTACCAGCGGGGCCGGTTTTACTACCATGCCTGGAACGCCTTCTATATCCGGGAATGGGACCGATGGATCACCGCCGACGCGGTGTTCAACCAGGTGCCCGCCGATGTGACCCATCTTCGCCTCATCCGGGGCGACATGGATCGGCAGATGGACCTCCTGGGCCTGATCGGACGGCTGCGTATCGAGATCCTTTCCGCATCGTAGGGACACATGATCGAACTGAAACAGCTCTCCAAGCGGTACGGCCAGACCCTGGCGGT
>CAZXMK010000333.1:0-3259 GCA_964641935.1 uncultured Syntrophaceae bacterium | reverse complement strand
ATCACCCGTCAGGCCATCCTGTACGCCCTCCTGTACCAGGACCGGAACGACGAGATCCCCTTGGCCGTCTACATCCATTTCCTGAAGGACCCGGGCGATCCCGTCGCCCTCTACATCGACGACGTCCAGCTCGAATATGGGAAAATATTAATAGACTTCATCCGAGAGAAGACCCGGACAAAGGAAGAAACGGACTACCCCTGCACCTGCGGGGGCGCCTGCGAACGCGATTTCCTCACCCGAACGTGACCATGAACCCCGTGGAAGAGAAACTGAGGCTCCTGAAACCCATCCTCCCCCCGAGGCAATGGGATTATCTGAGGCTCCGCTATGCCTCGGAGAAGGACCTCCGGAAACGCCTGGAGATCGAGAACCTGATGGACCTCCTGATCGCCCAGAACCTCCCCGGCCTGGTGATGGAGCAGATCCTCCTCCCGCCGCCGGCGGAAGAGCTCCTTGCCGGCGATTACCCCATTGGCCGGGTCCGCTACCCCAACAGCCCCGAAGACCTCTTCGGTATCCGGGAGAAGGAATGGATCCGGCATTGTGGGATCTTCGGCAAGACCGGGAGCGGGAAGACGACCCTTACGGTGCGGATCCTGCGAGAGCTCTGCCGGAAGGACCAGCCGTTCCTTATCTTCGATTACAAGCGGAACTACCGGGACCTCCTGAAGCACCCGGACTTTGAACAGAGCGGGATCCTCATCTTCACGGTGGGCCGGAAGGACGTCGTCCCCTTCCAGTTCAACCCCAAGGTGGGACCGGAAGGGGTGGAGGACTACGTCTGGATCAAGCAGCTCTCCCAGATCATCGAGAAGGTCTACCTCCTGGGTCCAGGCGCCAACGACGTCTTCATGGAGAGCGCGGGCCTCGGCACCTTCAAGGAAATGCAGGACCGGGTTCTGAAGCAGAAGAAGAAGGCCAGGGAACTCCTCTGGTGGGCCAGCGTCAAGAGGACCCTGAACGCCATCAACTATCCGGGCCTGGGCGATGTGGTCAACTGCCGGCATGGCTACCCCATCCCGGATCTCCTGAACAGGAAGGTCATCCTGGAGCTGGACGGCCTGTCCGATTCCGATCAGGCCTTTCTCATCGGAAGCCTGCTCTTATGGATCTACCACTACCGGCTGCGGCAGCCGGAACGGGAGGTATTGAAACACTTCATCATCATCGAAGAGGCCCACCACCTCTTCCTCCAGACCCGCAAGGAGGAGGATATCGCCGACATCCTCATGAGGGAGATCCGCGAGCTGGGGGAAGCCATCATCGTCATCGACCAGCATCCTAGCAAGATGTCCGTCAGTGCCCTGGGGAACCTCTCCACGAAGTTCGCCCTGACCCTTTCCCTGAATCAGGACGTGGCGGCCCTGGCCAACGCCATGCTCCTGGGGAAGGATGAGAAGAGGTATCTCTCCATGCTGACCCTCGGGCAATGCGTCTGCCGCTCCGACCGTTTCCCCTGGCCTATCCTGCTCGCTATTGAAAATTTCCCCATCCAGAAGGGCACCGTGACCGATGAGGACCTGAAAACCCGGATGGAGGGGTATTTACAGGATTGGCGACCGGAATACCCTCCCATGGCCAAACCGGGCGGTATTCAGGGTATTTCAAAGCCGGAAACACTCTCCCCCCTGGGCCGCATCATCCTGGAGAACATCGAGCTCAAACCCTTCCTCGGGTTCGTGAAGCGCTGCAAGGACCTGGGCCTCAAGATCCCCGATGGCTACCGGGTGATCGAAGAACTGACGGCCCTGCAGCTCATAACTCCCCTCACGATCGACGGCCAGCGCCTCTACGAATTGACCCGAAAGGGGAGGGAGGCCCTCGGCGGGAAGATCATCCATCCGGGACGAGGCGGCCTCGAACACCGCTACTACGTCGAGAAGGTCAAGGAGCACTACTTGAACCAGGAAGGTTTTACCTTCCTGGAGAAGGACGACATCGACCTCGTCATCGAAAAGGGGGATACAACCCTGGCCGTCCAGATGGAGACCGGAAAATCCGACCTCCAGGCCAACCTCATCAAGCTCGGCCGCTACAAGGCGGACTTGAAGTACGCCCTCGCCACCAACCGGGAGACGGAGATCCGCCTCCGGGAGACCCTCAAGGAATACCTCCTTCTCGACCGGGAGAACATCCAGGTCGCCTTCGTCCGCGACTTCCTCCAGTCCCCACCCACCTTATAAAAATATCCCATCACGATCACCGAAACGTATATCGGCTGCGAATGACCATGCAGTGACAGGCGCACCGGTATATCTCACCCAGATAAACATCAGGCAGACAACCCCCACAGCCACATCGAATTGCCACCCGTACGGCCCGTCTCCTTCGGGAGATGGGTTTTCCCTAGCGTGAGCCCTGTTTCTCCCCATTTCAACCCCAGACGTAAGGCCGGAAAGGAGGTGAACAACCATGGCCGCCCAATTCTACGATCGGGAAGTGGTCCGACTGACAAACCGATTCACGAAGGTCCTAGGAGACGGGACTGTCCCGGAGTTCCTGTCCCGGGAAGCCGTCGTCCTGGCGATCTGCCGGGCCGGCCTGCTGGCCCGGGCCATCCGGAAGCCGTCCCCCGAGGAACCGCTGGAAGACCTGGTGGAGGAGTTCGCCCGCATCCGCCGGGTCCTGAACGGGATGTTCGATCTCGCGGAAACCCGGACAAACCCATAACCGACCCAATGAGCCCCCGGTGAGGCTCATTGGGTTATTCAGGAGGTGAAAACCATGTGGAACGTACCAACGAAAGAAAGACTAGACCGGATCCCCCGGCTCTACGAGACGGAGGAAACACAGCTGAAGGACAAGATGATCCACCTGCATTTCTTCATTGGCGCCTGTGACTGGTACATCGCCGAGTACGACGGGGGGGACCTCTTCTGGGGGTTCGCCTGTCTGAACGGCGATCTACAGAACGCCGAATGGGGCTATGTCTCCTTCGCGGAACTGAAGGCGATCAAGGTCAACGGCTGGCTGGAGATCGACTGCGAGTCGGAGGACGCCTGGCGGATCCAGCCGGCCTCAGACATCGAACTCATCCGCAAGGCCCACGGCTGGCCCCCGCGCACGCATTGCCCACACAGGTCGGGAGACAGCGATCTCGCGATCCGCCCCGCCTGAGGTAAACAAATCGATCCCAGAGACCACAAAGCAGACAGACCAACCAACCCCCCACCCGGGGGCTTTTTCCTTTTCAGGAGGTGGAGCATGAAGGAACTGAAAGAGTTCGTGCTCGGCAAAGAAAGCCGGGAGGACCAGT
>CAZXMK010000332.1:0-3260 GCA_964641935.1 uncultured Syntrophaceae bacterium | reverse complement strand
GAAAATTCTCCCAATTGCTCCTCTGGGAACCCCCGGCCGCGCCCCCGCGGATTGCGGGGAAAGGGGGGCTTCCCGGAGCGCGAATAGAGGCTTTCCCGGGGCACCCCGCCGTCGCAGCGCATCTATTTCACGGTATAGCCACGGCCGTCGAGACAGGCGGCCATCGCCCGCTGGTAATCGGCCCGATCCTTCCGCACCTTGTTCGCGGTTGCCGCGCCCGGGGGCTGTGTCGGATCGAACCCTGTCTGGTCGACGGCCCAGCGATGGCAGGCATAGCGGTCGTCGGCCTGCTGCTGCTCACTCTGGCCCTGGCGGGGATAGACGAACAGCTCATCTGCCGCCGGCGGCGCCTGGCTGGCCTCTTCCTTCGGCGGTGCCACGACGACGTAGCCGTTCCCGCGGTTCACGTAATACACCTCGTTGGCATAGTAGTAGGGAGTTCTCCCCACCCAGACCGTCGTATGGTAGGGCGGCAGGAAGGGAACGATCAGCCCCACCGGCGGCGCGACGACCACAAAGTTGGGCCCCGACGGCAGATACCAGGCGCCGTCTGAGAAGTAGTAGCTCAGGCCGCCATAGACGACGACACGGTGACGCGGCGGCAGGACCCGGATATGCCGGCCCCGGTACGGATAGGCCCGGTTGTGGTGATAGCGCATGTCCCGGTACTCCCATTGACCGCGAGGGCCGGGGCGTGGCGGCTGCGCCGGCGCCGTCTCCACGGTCGCCAGGAGCAGGAAGGACGTAAGGACGGCCGCCGCCAGCCCGAATAGAAAACTTCGATATTTCGTGTAAATATGTGACATGGCGATTTCCTCCAATTCGCAGCGGGACGAACGGAAGCAGGGAAACGGACGGCAGGTCCGGGTCTCCGCTCCCGGATCGAACGGGGGGGGCCGGCCTGATGGACACCCCCTATTTGACAGTATAGCCCCGTCCTTCCAGGCAGGCGGACATGGCACGCCGGAAGCGGAGTTCCTGTTCCTTGAGCTGCGCATTTTGCGTCTGGCGGTCGCGGGCATGAGCCTCCTCGATCTGCCGGAGCTGCTCCTGCCGGGCCGCCTCGGACATCGCCCCGGCGAAGGCCCCGCCGGCCGCGCCGATCAGGGCTCCTCCGCCGGCATGCCGGTGGCCGCCGATCAGGGCACCCAGAACCGCCCCGGCAATGGCCATGCGGATGGTCTCGAATCCCGGCGGGGGCAGCGGGACCACCTGGATGCGCTGTTCAATGGGAATGGACGAGCGTCCCGGGTCGAACGCAGTCTGCTTCACCGCCCAGTTGTAGCATTCGTAGTGGTCACGGGACTGCTGCTCCTCCGTCTGGCCCTCTTTCGGATAGAAATAGACCTGGGTGAGGGGAGGCGCCTTCTGGACCGCGACGGCGTCTTCCGGAGCCGCCGGCGAGGCCTCGCGATAGGGCGCCTGATGGTAGCAGGCGGACAAGGCGAGGATTGAAAGAAGAGCCGCCAGCGCGAAACCGGTCCTCGAGAACCGCCGTTTCCATCCCTGCCTGACAGTCGATGCCGAACGATCTGGATTCATAATTTTTCTCCTTCCGGAATGACCCCGCCGCCCCGATCGGGATGATTCGAAGGCGGAACCCTCTGCATTCGGGTGCATTCCTGCCCCAAAGCCTGAACCTGTTTTATGAAAAAAGCAATCCATATGCCAGGGCATCGCGGTGATGATGCAAGCACAGGATATCGCTCGCTATCCATCAAATCGACGGGAATCGGAGACATGGAACCTGTGCGATCAATAGGGTAAAAAATACACAACCGGGGGCCCGCAGATGTGCAAAAAGTATACAACGCCGCCTGCAGTGCGTCCTCTGCCGGTCGTGCAAAAAGATCATTGAGCGGCCCCCGGGATTGGCATATGATGCGCGCCATGGAAAGAAGCACCGCTGGTATGTGACGGTGCTCCCGGCAGTCAATGAAAGGCAGGCCCCGGAGTCGGGGCTGCCGCGTTTTCCAGGAAGGAGGATGTATGTCTGTTGACGATATTTTCAAGGTGGAGATGGACGGCCACATCGCCTGGCTGGTGCTGAATCGTCCGGAGAAGCGAAACGCCATGGGGTTTGCATTTTACCTCGGCCTGAAGGAGCTGTTCACCCGTTTCGACCAGGATCCGAACGTGCGGGTCGTCGTGATCCGCGCCGAGGGCAAGAGCTTCACCGCCGGGACCGACCTGGCCGAACTGGGGGGCGCCTGTGCCGATCCCAGCACCGCTACCCGGGAAAAATTCCGCGGGATGATTCTCGAGGCGCAGGAAGGCATCAACGCCGTCGAGCTGTGCAGAAAGCCGGTCATCGCCGCCATCCACGGACACTGCATTGGCGGCGGGGTGGATTTCGTCTGTGCCGCCGATATCCGCTACGGCACCCGGGACGCGGTCTTCAGCATCCGGGAAACCCGCGTTGCCTTCATCGCCGACGTGGGCACGCTGCAGCGCATGCCCCATATTGTCGGGCACGGCTGGTTCCGGGAGTTGGCCCTGTCGGGCCGGGATTTCGGCGCCGAGGAGGCCCTGAAGATGGGATTCCTCACCCGGGTCTGCGAAGACAAGGATGCCCTCTACCGGGAGGCGGGCAAGCTGGCCGCCGAGATCGCCGGCTGCGCGCCCCTGGCCGTGCAGGGCACCAAGGACGTGATCCTCTACAGCCGCGATCAGGGCATTTACCCGGGACTCCGGTACGTGGCCCAGAAAAACGCCGCCGTGGTTCCGTCGGAAGACCTGCTCGAAGCCGTCACGGCCTTCTTCGAGAAGCGGCCCCCGGACTTCAAGGGGCGCTGAAGACATATAGACGATTCAACTATTTCCGATCTTGTCGTTCCGGAATGCGTCGGGACGAAACGCGACGGGGCCTCCGCCGCGCTCCCGTCCGGACAGGGAGGTCTTTATGGGAAAAATCTCCATCTTGTGTGCGGGCCTGCTGATTTCCATGGCCATGGCTACCGGTGCGGCTCAGGCCTTCGAGACCGATATCTTCCCCACCGCGGAAGGCGACCTGACCATCACGTTCATCGGCCACGGAACCCTGATGTTGTCCGTCGGCGGCAAGGTGATCCACGTGGACCCGGTCGGCCAGTACGCCGACTACGGCAAGCTGCCGAAGGCGGACCTGATCCTCGTCACGCATGAGCACTCCGATCACCTGGACCTCAAGGCCGTCGGCCTCATAAGCAAAGCCGGGACCGTTGTTGTGGCCAACGGGACGGCCGGCCGGCAGCTCAAGGGAAGCATCGTCATGAATAACG
>CAZXMK010000331.1:0-3277 GCA_964641935.1 uncultured Syntrophaceae bacterium | reverse complement strand
GGGCCACACCCGCCACTGCGCCCTGAACCGGGCGGGCAGGCCCGTGGCCGTGGACTCCAAGACGGTCCACCTCTGGAAGAGCTTTCCGCCATGACGGCGCGGGAAAACGAATCCGTGAGGATCGCCGTCCCGGCCTGGCTGCGGGACCATTCCCTCGAGGGGCGGGCGATCCTGCCCGCCGTGGAGATTCTGGAAATTCTCGCCGATTCCGTGCAAAGGCGCTTCCCGGATACCTGTGTGCGGGTCATGCAGGAGGCCCTGTTCCCCCGGTTTCTCGTCCTCGATCCCGGGTTGACCGTCCTGGACGGCCGGATCGAATGGCAGCCGCTGGAGGGCGGCCGCGTGAAGGCGGTCCTCGGAACGGCGGTCCGGTCCCGGTCGGGAGCCATCGGCCGGCTGGCCTTGCACGGGACGGCTGTCTTCGGAGGAGAAGCGGAGCCGGAGGCAAATCCGGAAGATGACCCCATCGTGTTGCGGACGGATCGGTTCACCGTTCCGGCCGGCCTGCTGTACCGGGATCTGGTCCCCTTCGGGCCGTATTTTCAAAACGCCCGGGACCCCATCGAGATCTGGGAGGAAGGAGCGGAGGCCGTCCTGAAAGCCCCCGACGGCAGGCTTTCCCTGCGGCTGCTCGGATCCCCCTTCGTGCTGGACGCCGCCCTGCACGTGGCCTGTGCCTGGTGCCAGCGTTACGGGGACACGGTGGCGCTCCCCGTCGGCTTCGCGAGCCGCAGGATCGTCCGGCCGATTGCGCCCGGCGAGTCCTGCCGGGTGAGGATTGATGCGAGAGGCATTTCGGCGGGGGCGTTTTGTTTCAATCTCGTGATCCTGGACTCGGACCACAGCCTGCGGGAGGCCCTTTGGGGGCTGCGGATGCGGGATGTCAGCCGGGGGCGCCTGCGGCCGCCCGCCTGGATCCGGGCCGGACGGGACGGGTCTTGCGGAGGACCGGTGCGGGGAAGCGGAAAGTCCCCCGCTTGACTTTTCAGGAAGGGGAAAGATACAAGGGGCTGGAGGCGTGCGAACCATGCGCGGGGTTCCCCTGTGAGCCCGGCGAATCCCGATTCCAGAAAGGTGCGTTGAACAGAAACATGACACGTGAGGCGATCGAAGCCGAAATCCGGCGGATTTTTCTTCAGGAGTTCGAGATCGAAGACCCGGCCATGGACGCGGATCTCCGGGAAGCCTACCAGTTCGACAGCATCGACGCCATCGAGCTGCTGGTGGAGATCGAGCGGTTCCTGGGCTCCGAGCTGACCATGGAGGAGAAAAAGAAGGCCATGGATATCCGCACGGTACGCCAGATCTGCGCCTATGTGGAGGATCTCGATCGGATCCGCCGTCCCGGCGGAGGCCGTCCCATCGGAGACTTATGCAAAGAAGGGTCGTAATCACAGCGGCATCCGCCATAACCCCGATCGGCCACGGCCGGGAGAATATCGTGCGAAGCCTCCGGGGAGGAGTCTCGGGTGTGAAGCCCCTCCGGCGGGACGATCTCCTGGCACCCTTCATCCACTCCCAGGTCTTCGGCACCGTCGATTATCCCATTCCCTTCGACTTCAAGCGGGTCAACCGGAAGACCATGGGGCCCGTCGGTTACTATGCCTGCCAGGTGGCGAAGGAGGTTCTGGAGGCCTCCGGCCTGGAGCACGAATTCATCACCTCCGGCCGGCTGGGGGTGGCGTTCGGGTCCACCCACGGCAGCCCCACGGTACAGCGGGACATCTACCGGGTCTTCCACAGTGCCGACCGGGCGGGTGTCGCCTCCATCGGGGCGGTGGACTACCTCAAGTCGATGGTTCACACCACGGCGGTGAACATCACCAAGATGTTCGGCATCACCGGGCGCGTCATCGCCTCGTCGACCGCCTGCACCACCAGCAGCCAGTCCATCGGCTTTGGCTATGAGACGGTCCGGTACGGCATGCAGGACGCCATGCTCTGCGGCGGAGCCGACGAGTACGACACCACCACGGTGGCCGTCTTCGACAACCTTCTGGCCTGTTCCACCGGATTCAACGATGAGCCGCATAGAACTCCCCGTCCCTTCGACGTCCGCCGGGACGGCCTGGTGGTTGGGGAGGGGGCGGGAGCGGTCCTCCTGGAGGAGTACGAGTCTGCGCGACGGCGGGGGGCTCCCGTTCTGGCGGAAGTCGTCGGATTCGCGTGCAACAACAACGGAGGGGACCTGATCCTTCCGAACCTGGCCGGCATCCGGGAAACCCTGCGCCTGGCCCTCCGGGACGCCGGCATGACACCCGGCGAGATCGATCTCGTCAGCGCCCACGCGACGGCCACGAAGATGGGGGACATCATCGAGGCCCAGGCCATCTCCGACGTATACGGAGACCACCCCCTCGTCACGGCCCTGAAGAGCTACATGGGGCATACCATGGCCTCCTGCGGGGTCATCGAAACGATCCTGGTTCTCTACATGATGCGGGAGGGCTTCGTCGCGCCGACCCTGAACCTGGAAGAGGTGGACCCGCGTTGCGCCATGATCCGCCATGCCACCTCACTCGCGGAGATCCCCGTTCGGGCTGCCGCCGTCCAGAATTTTGCCTTCGGAGGGGTCAATACGGGCCTGATCCTCCGTAAGGATCCGTGATTCCGCCTCCCGGACGGTGCAGATGAATCCGACGCGACCCACGATCCCCCGCCGCTCAGCATGCAGGTTTCTGATCGATCTCCTGGTGACGCTCCTCCTCTGGGTCTATTTCCTGGCGGGAACGCTGATCCTGCCGTTCTATGGTCTGGCGCGCCTGTTCTCGAACGATCGGGAGGCGTCCTTCCAGGGGATGAACAGCCGTTTCTACCGGGGATTCTTCCGGCTCGTCCGATGGCTGATCCCAGGGCTTTCCCTCCGGATCGGAGAGGACGTCCGTGCGCTGCGCTCGACGGTCATTGTCTCGAATCACCTGTCCTTTCTCGATCCGATCCTGCTGATCTCCCTTTTCGACCGCCAGAAGACGATCGTCCGGAGCGATTTTTTCAACTATCCGATCTTTGGCTGGGTCCTGAAGACGGCGGGCTACCTCCCCTCTTCGGCAAACGGGGACCGCTTCTCGACCCTGCTGATCCAGCGGGTGGAAGACATGGACCGCTATCTCGCCACGGGGGGCAATCTCTTCATCTTTCCCGAAGGGACGCGAAGCCGGAGCGGCGACCGCAGGCCCTTCAGCCGGGGTGCCTTCCGCATCGCCGCCCGCTGCCGGGCGCCCCTCGGCGTGGTCCGGATCACGAATACCCACCTGCTGTTTCCGCCGGACCGGTTTCT
>CAZXMK010000330.1:0-3278 GCA_964641935.1 uncultured Syntrophaceae bacterium | reverse complement strand
TGCCGTCGCAGCGCAGCGCCCGCGCCCCGACGGAATCAGCGGGGAGACGGCTGAAGCATGTGATCCCGGCCCGTGGAGGCCACTCATGACCGATCCTTTCCGGACACTGCGAAACCGATTCTGGCGGTGGAGAAACGACCGGCGGCTCGTCCGGGAGCAGGAGGAGTACGAAGATCGCTTTCGACGAAGGAACCTTGCGATCCCCGACGAGGCGGCCCTTCGTGGCATCTTCCGTACCCGTTACCCCGACCTGCAGTCAAAACCCAAGGGATTCCTCCACATCCTGGCGGTCTACCGGAGCTTCAACTGGGAAGACGAAGCCCTCACCCCGTCGCTGGCCTCCTTCGGAACGGTCCACCGCTATGACTGGTCCGGCCGTTTCGACGCCGAGGACGTTGACTGGCACGGCGGGATGAAGGCCGCCATGAACCGGGACCTCCTCGCCTGGATCGGGGAAAGACGGGAAGCCGGAGAAGCCGATGCGATCTTCTTCTACCTCTCGGGAGAACAGGTCTTCCCGGAAACAATGGAGGCGGTCCACCACCTCGGCATCCCGTCGGTCAACCTGGCCCTCAACGACAAGGAGGCCTTCGTCGGCCGGATCCGGGGCGGCCTGGCCGCGGGCAACCGCGACATCTGCCGCTGGATCGATCTCTCCTGGACCAGCACCGGAGACGCTGTGATCAAGTACTGCGTCGAGGGGGGGAGGCCGATCTACCTGCCCGAGGGGGCGAATCCCTCCATTCACCGGCCTTTTGACGTGGAGAGAACCATCGACGTCTCCTTTGTCGGCCAGTGTTATGGAAACCGGCCCGCCGTGATTGATCACCTGCGGCGACAGGGCATCGCCGCGGAGGCTTTCGGGCCCGGCTGGCCCGCGGGTCCGCTGCCTGTCGGGGAAATGGTGAAGCTCTACTCGCGGAGCCGGATCAGCCTCGGCTTCAGCGGGGTGGAAGGCCACACGGAGGCGTTCTGCCTCAAGGGGCGGGACTTCGAGATCCCCATGAGCGGCGGCCTGTACCTGACGGAAGATCACCCGGAGCTGGCCCGGGCCTACGATATCGGCCTGGAGATCGTCACCTGGAGAACCCCGGAGGACCTGACGGTGAAAGTTCGCCATCTCCTGACCCACCCGGCGGAGGCGGAGGAGATCCGCCGGCGCGGCCATGAGCGGGCACGACGGGATCACACCTGGGAGCGGCGGCTGGAGACGGTTTTCGGGATTCTGGGCATTCTGGACGAAAAGGAGGATGGGAAGGAATGAAATCGATCCGACTGGTTCTGGCACTCATAGCGTCACTGTTGATCCTGCCTGGTGCCGTACGGGCCGAAGGCGAGCTGCAATATGCCGATCTGGGCGAATGCTCCCTGGAAAACGGGCAGACAATCCGGGACTGCCGGATAGGCTACCGCACGTTCGGCGTCCTGAACACGGAAAAATCCAACGCGGTCCTGTTCGCGACCTGGCTGTCCGGGACGAGCGAGGACCTTGCCGCACTCGGATACATCGGCCCGGGGAAAATGGCGGACAGCTCGAAGTATTTCATCGTCGCCGTGGACGCCTTCGGCAACGGGGTTTCTTCCTCACCGTCCAACAGCAAGGGCCAGCCGGGAGCAACATTCCCCCGTTTCACGATCCGGGACCTCACAACAGCCCAGTACCGCCTCGTCACCCGCCACCTGGGGCTGCCCCGCCTGCAGGGGATCATGGGCATCTCGATGGGAGCCATCAACGCCTTTCAATGGTCCGTCTCCCATCCGGGATCCGTCGACTGGGTCGTGGCCGTAGCGGGCACGCCGCGGCAGACCGCGTACGACCTTCTCCTCTGGCAGGCCCAGCTCGACATCATCAACACAACCCGGGGCATGCAAGGCGGAGGCTTCAAGGCCATGAAAACGATCACAGCCGTCCACAATCTCAACGCCTGGACGCCGGCGAACCTGAACGCCCGCATCCGCCCGGAAGCCGTGCCCCAGTTCCTTTCAGAATCCGAAACAATCATCACAAAGTACGACGCGGAAAACTGGGCGTCCCAGGTTGAGTCGATCATGTCCCAGGACCTCTACCGCGGTTTCGGGAACTCGCCGGAGGAGGCCGCGAGAACCGTGAAGTCGCGGAACCTCGTCGTCTGGGCGAAGGAGGACCGGATGGTCCAGCCCGGGCCGGCCCGGGAGTGGGCGCGGCTCGTCGGCGCGGAAACGCTGGAGCTTGCGGGCGATTGCGGTCACTTCGCTTTCCTCTGCGAGAAGGACGCGATTCAGGCAGCCGTTGCGGCCTTCCTGGCCGCAAGGCAGGACGGGAAGAAATAGAAGGCGACCGGGGAAAAAAACCATTTCCAAGATTTACAGGAGGAGAAAAACATGAAGAAATTTGTGATGTTTGTTCTGCTGTTGGGTCTGGTCCTTTCCTGCAATCCGGCATTCGGGACGGACCAGATGGTGATTGTCTACGACGACGGGACATCCCAGACAGTCAGCCTGAAAGGACCCTCTTACGGGATCCGGAGCATCCACTTCAAGGGCGGCATGGCTGCCACCACGGCCCCGGGAGACCGGATCCAGGTCGTCGCGGGCACGTACGGGAGGAACTGCGGGACTTCCCATGGGAATAAGACGGAACACCTGGCCCGGGCCTGCAATGGTAAATCCCGCTGCGAGTACACGATCAATTACCAGGTGATCGGCGATCCGGCGGTGGGGTGCGCCAAGGATTACGTGGCCGAGTGGCATTGCGGCGATGCTTCCCCGGTTCACCGGACGTCGGCGTCTCCGGAAGCGGGCTTCGGGAAAAAGATCGTCCTGTCCTGCCCGCGTTAGCGGACCATCCGTTAAGGAAATCTTCGCAGAATCGATTCACCGGCTCTCCGACAGGAGGGCCGGCAGGATCATTCCCGCCGCCGCCGCGTGACCGGCCGGCGACCAATGGTCGTCGAAGTCCAGGTAGAATTTCCGCCCGTCCGGCGTTCGCCGGACGAAATCCTCGAAATCGACGAAACGGGTCCCCGGGGTTTTCAGGCTGAAGTCTTTCAGGACCCAGCGGAGGTTTTCCGGCCGGTCCGTCTTGTAGACAATGGACTTGTCGGACGTGGTCGTCAGGATCAGCTCCGCCCCATCTGCCGCCGCCCGGAGGCGCTGCAGGCCATAGCGGAGGAAACGGGCCTCGGGACCGTCCGGCGGGTCCGCCGTTTTCAGGGGGGGCGGGAAATCGAAGCCCGCGGGCGGCGCATCCACGCGCATGGACGTCCGGATCCGGCTGCTCAAGAGCGGCCGGATGAAGC
>CAZXMK010000329.1:0-3297 GCA_964641935.1 uncultured Syntrophaceae bacterium | reverse complement strand
TCCTTGAAGAACAGCGCTACGAACAGGGCCAGGAGCGTGGTGATAACCGCCAGGACCCGGATATCGGAACCGGAGAGCGACAGCAGGCTGCCCCACATAAGGTTGAGTGCCCCGGCCTTGGTCCTGGTGAGAATCCCCATGCCGAGAAACGCCAGCCCCATTAGGAAAGAGGACATGATGCCGAGGACGTTCTCCGGCGCGATTTCGGTCCTGTCCGAAAGGGGACCGAGAATTCCGGCCGCGAGCAGGCACACGACAAATCCGCTGGCAAATGGATTGACATCCAGTAGCAGGCCCAGCACCGCGCCCGCGAAGGCGGCGTGGGACATGGACACGCCGATGAGCGGCATCCGCATCAGCACGACGAAAACGGACAGCAGCGAACAGCTCGCGCCGCACAGCACGCAGGCAATGACGGCGCGCCGGATGGGCGGGCAGGATAAGGCTTCCATGAGTTGTTCAACCATAGGAAACGAACCTCCTGCCGTTGTGCTCGAATGTCTCCAGGGGATAGCGGAACAGCCTGCTTAAGGAATCGCCAGACAAGGCGATGCCGACGTCTCCGTCGAAGACCTTGGCGCCGCGGTCCAGCAGCACGGCGCGCTTCATGGCGGACGGGATCATGGTAAAGTCGTGGGTGACGAAGAGAATCGTCAGGGATTCCCGCCGGTGGATTTCATCGATGAGGTTCAGTACCTCCTTCTGAACCGCGATGTCCAGGCCTGAGGTGGGCTCATCCATGAGCAGAATCTCCGGTTGCTGGATAATGGCGCGCGCCAGCGATACCTTCTGCCGCTCGCCTCCGGACAGCTGGCCCAGGGGGCGGCTGGCGAGCCGGTCGACGCGCATCATTTCCATGAGGTTCATCGCCTTTTTCTTCTCTTCCCTGCCGGGAGAGCGGAACAGGCCGAGGCGGCCCGCCAGTCCGGTCAGCACCGCCTCCAGCGCGTTGATGGGAAACGCCGCGTCGAGAGGGAACAACTGCGGTACATAACCGATCCGGAGCCGGGACGCGCGGGAGCGTTTTCCGGTTTCCCACTGTCCGAACAGGCGGAACGACCCCTGAAACGGCTCGAATCCGGCGATGACATTGAGCAGAGTCGTCTTGCCGGCGCCGTTGGGACCTATAAGGCCGACGAACTCATTGCGTGATACGGTGAGGTTTATGCCGTCAAGGAGCAGGGTCTCCGATTTACGGACCGTGATCTCTTCAAGTTCCAGGATGGCGTCTGTCATGGCCTTTCCCCGCTCTTGCTCATTTCTTCACGGCCCGCGCCGCCGCGAGCACTGATTCGACGTTCTCCCCAAGTGTGGCTAGGTAGCCCTTTTCCGAAGGGAAATTGCTCAGGACCACGTGCGGCGTTCCCAGCGCTTCGGCGATCCCTTTTCCGGTGTCAGGGCCTGACTGGAGATTGTCCGCAACCAGCAGAACGTTCCGTTCCCGGCCGATGCGAACCAGGTGCACAACCTCCTTAACGGACAAGGATTCCGGTCTGCCGTACTCGGCCGCGACCCGGAAACCCATCCAGACGAGCGGTTCCTTCTGCATGGATGAGGCGATAACCGCCCTGCCGGGGAGTCCGGCCCGCCGCAGCCTTTCACCGAGTGCCTTCGCGCCTGCCATGACCGCGCGGGTCGTTTCCCGCTTGCGTTTCATGATCTCCTTCCCGTCGTCCGGGAAACGCTCCGCGAGCCTTTCGGCAAGGATGGACAACCCCCGGATATAGGAATCGGGCGCCATCCAGTTGCGGTTTCCCGCATCAACCAGCAGAGGCTCTCCGTGCCGTATGCGCGTTGTGTCCATGAAGGGCATGCCCCGAACGGCGATGACCAGATCCGCTTTCTTCGTCTTCTCAATGTCAGAAAGTTTCATGTCATAGTGGCCGGGGCACTGCCCCGGAGGAAGGATCGTTTCTACGGCGTATTTCCTTTGTGGAAGGATCGATGCAGCCATTCCGGACAGGATGGTGTCGGAGGCCACGATGGTCCTGACATTTCGCGCGTTTCCCCGGCCGGCTGAAACCGTGAAAACGCCCAGCGACAGCGCCGCAATAATCGCAAGAAGCAGTTTCGTTTGAGTTCCCATCCGTAAATCCTCCGGCAAAAGGGTTGCTACCGCATCTTCATGGTGAATCCGGCGAACACGGTCGTGCCGGGCATGCGGTACCCCTTGGCGTATTCATAGTGCTCGTTGAAAATGTTGTTTACCGCCACATAGACTTCCGAATCGTTTGTTCGCAGGGGCCGGTAGTCGAATCGGTAGCTCAGGCGGGCGTTCACGAGCGTCATGTCATCCAGCTTGTCCTTGTCGGTCAGTTGGGTGAAATTCAGATTGTTGCTGCGGGAGTCGGTCCCCTGGTAAAGGTTGCTCAGGTGCTGTACATCGGTGAAGAGGCGGAAATTGTCGTGAAATGTCCAGTCGGCGCCGGCCTGGATCTGGAATCCCGGAGTGTAGGGAAGGTGATTGCATTCCACGCCGTTGCCGCCGGTCGCCTTGGCGTTCAGCACAGTCGCGCCGGCGAAAAGCTCAAACTTTTTCACCGTGGTTACCCTGCCGGTGAATTCCAGTCCGCGAATCCTGTACCGGCCGATGGGGTCGTTGAACTGGGCGGGGATGCTCCCGTACATGTATGCCTGGAAGCGGTCCTTGCCCCGATCGTAGAAGGCTGTGGCGCTTACCGATGCCAGTTCCGGCCACGTGTGGGTCAGGCCCACTTCGTAGTGGTCGACAACTTCGGGCTTGATACCTTTCCAGTAGCGCGCCGGATCGCTGACGGATGTATTGGTGACCACCATGTTCATGAGTACGATGGGAGACGGATAGTTCACGCCCCGGCTGTAATTGAAGGAAAGGTCGGTGTTTTTGTAGCCCGCCACCAGGCCCGCCTGGGGCGCGGCCTTGTCTTCGAACCTGTTGTGACTGTAATAGCGGAACCCGGCGGAGGGGATGACGTGGAAGCTTTCGGCGCGGCCGACCATCTGGCTTATGGCCAGGAAGGGCGAAACGAGCGTCGTGTCGGGGAAATCCCATTCCCGCTCGGCCAGCCCTCCGTTGATCCCTGTGACCGCCAGCCCGCTGTAAGTCCGCTGGGTATTCTTCAGCCCGGTCATGTCCAGGTCCGCGCCCACCAGGATTTCACCGCCCGTCCAGAGGTGGAGCTTTTCCTTTGCCCGGAGTCCGTACAGGGAGATCTCCTGCCGGGACCAGAGTCCGCCGGTCCCCTTGGCGTAGCGCTGGCCGCTTGTCAGTTCCTGCAGGAGGTCGAAGGCCGTATCGTTCCAGTAGGCCTTGATATA
>CAZXMK010000328.1:0-3310 GCA_964641935.1 uncultured Syntrophaceae bacterium | reverse complement strand
TTATGAAGCGCTTCGGTTACCCGCCGCTGTTCCTCCAGGGCCTCCCGGAAGGCAAAACGGCTCTTCCGGGCCGTGGCCCCGAGATCCCTGCCGATCTGAACGAAGGCCTCTTCCGCCCCTGCCCATCCTTTTGTGAAATCCAGGAGCGGCGAAAGAACCCGCTTTTCCGACTGCAGGCGGCGGAAGACGGGGTGCTCCCCGAAGGCCGTCGCTAGAACGTAGGGCTCCGCCTGCGTGACGGGGCAGGTGGTGCTCCGGGGCGCCCCCGGCTGCGCCGGCAGGTCCCGCACGTGGGGCAGGAACAGGAAGTCGGGCTCCCGGTTGAGCAGGTCGAGGAAGAAACCGTGGGCCAGCTCCGCGGGGTAGCAGAATGCCGCACCCCGGGCCTCCATCCCGTCCGGCTCGGGCTTTTCCGGAAGGACGGGGTCGAAGCCGAGGCCGCGGAAAAAGGATCGGAAGAGGGGTGCGCAGGCGTGGACGTGGAAAGACCGGTTGATCCCGACGGTGCGCGTCCCCGCCGTCTTTTCCGCGGCAGGGGCGGACGCAGGATGGATCCGGCGTTCATAGACCGCGGCCAGATTCGGCGTATCCTCGGTGTCGCGGTGGATCCGCAGGTTGTACCAGCGGTTGCAGGCACCGCCGAAGGGATGGATCTTGTCCCCGATCCGGACCCGGGAGATCTCGCAT
This sequence comes from uncultured Syntrophaceae bacterium, assembly GCA_964641935.1. Lineage (GTDB taxonomy): Bacteria > Desulfobacterota > Syntrophia > Syntrophales > PHBD01 > PHBD01. Next base: position 2,623 of record CAZXMK010000328.1, on the reverse strand, counting down.
TTCCGATCGCATTTTTCCCGGGAGCCGCCCTTGCAGATGAACGGGGTCTCGTGGGAGAAGTCGCGGTCCCGGAGTTGCTCCAGGTCGAATTCCCCCGTCTCCAGTAGCCCCCGGCGCCGGCGGTCGACGACTTCGAGGGCCACGCCGAAGGCCCCCATGAGGCCCGGCTCCGGGGGAACCACGATATCCCTGTCCGTGAGGGCCGCCATGGCCATCGGAACGGCCCGGTTGTAGCAGACGCCGCCCTGCATGAAGACGCGCCGGCCGACGGGCCGGTTTCCCTTGACCCGCACGTTGTAGTTCATGGCGATTGAGTAGACGAGCCCCGCCAGGATGTCCTTCCGGCCGATCCCCTCGTGGAGAGCGTTCTTGATGTCGCTCGAGATGAAGGCGGCGCACTGGTCGTTGAAATTGGGGGGGCGGCTCCCCTCCAGGGCCTGGGGGCCGATGTCTTCCATGGCGACACTCAGCGTTTCCAGGGCCGCCTCCTCCAGGAAGGACCCCGTCCCGGCGCTGCAGGCGTCGTTCATGGCGTAGTCCATGGGAACGCCGTTGACGAGATGCGTGTACTTTGCGTCCTGGCCGCCGATCTCGAAGAGGGTGTCCACGTCCGGATCGAAATAGCGGGCCGCCGTGGCGTGGGCGATGATCTCGTTGACGATGCCGCTCGTGCCGGCGTGGAGGGCGGCGATCTGGCGGCCCGAGCCCGTAACGCCGAGGCCCGTGATCCGCACGGCTGCCCTTCGTTCTCCCATCTGCCGGGCGAGTTCGGCGTAGCAGGCGCGGCAGGCCGCAACGGGGTCGCCGCCGGTCCGGAGATATACCGAGGCCAGGATGCGGCTGTCGGCGATCTGCATGATCACGGCCTTGGTGGTCGTCGAGCCGACGTCGAGGCCGAGGATCGCCTCGCCGCCCGCCGGGGAGCTCTCCATCCCGTTGTCCCGGAACGACACCCGCGCCGCGGAGTCGGCAAGGGGAGGCAGGTAATGGAAAGACCGATGCTCCGGACGGAACAGGGAACCGGGTTCCGGCAGCGGTGTCGCCTCGTTTTCCAGGGCCCACAGGGCGGCCCCCCAGGCCTCGAACCAGGGTGCCTGCGGGGGGACATGGACGTTCCGGATCTCCCGGCGCAGGATCTCCAGGAGGACCTCGTTCCGGGAGACGCCGCCCACCAGGACGATGTTCTCCCGGGCCGTCTGCCGGAGCAGTTCCAGGATCTTGCCCGCCATCATCTGGCAGAGGCCGGCGGTGATCCTGCCCTTGGGGATGCCCTTGTTGGCGGCGTGGGTGCAGTCGCTCTTGCAGAAGACGCTGCAGCGGCCGGAGACCCGGTAGGGATCGCCCGACCGGGCCAGGGGCAGCGCTTCCGGAAGGCTGAGCCCGAGCCTCCGGATCTGCTGGAGGAAGAATTCCCCCGTCCCGGAGGCGCACTTGTTGCCCGTGTTGACGCCGCAGATCCGCCCGTCGGGGCCGATGCGGTAGACCATGAAGGTCTCGCCGCCGGCGCTGACGACGGCGTCGAAGGAGCCGTTTCCCTGGACCGAGGCGCGAAACGCCTGTTCGACCGCCTCGGGCTCCGAGATCGACGACAGGTTCAGGAGCCCCCGGAATTTGCGGCCAGTCACGGCCACCCGGCAGTCTTCTCCGGTCTGGTACCGGTTGAGAATCGTCCGGACGGCCTCCCGCGGGTTTCCCGCGTGGGCGGCGGTCACCACGAGGCCTTCCCGGAGGTTTCCACCGTCCGACTGCAGGAGCTCCACGGCGGATAGCGTCGATGCACCGATGCAGATGCCGAGAGATTTCATTTCATGTCCTCCGTGCTGCCGAGTGAAGAGAGCCCGCTACAGGATGAACCGTCTGCCGATGAAATGATTTCGCAGCATATCGTTTTCCTGTCCGTTTATGAAGGGGATGGCATAAAGACAGCAGGCCAAAAGTGCGCATGGATTCTATGGCTGTGAACATGCATGGGCCAACAGAACGAAATGATGTAATTGGCGGCAGGGTCTGGTTTCAGAAATCATCACGAAAAGCGGCATTCGGATTAACCAGGGGATCGACGGCGCATTTCGGACAGAAATAAGCAGGCACGACCGTGCCGCACCCTTCCGCGAGCAGCTCGAAGCGGGCGCAGCGTTCACACAGCGGAACGCGGCAGTCGATGCAGGAGACGAAGAACGTTGCCTGCCCGCAGACGGAGCAGGCGGCGTCGGTCCCGGTCATTTTTCTTTTCGCTTTCCTTTGCCCCCGGATTTGCCGAAGGTCTTTTCACAGGTCCTGGAGAAACCGTCCTTGCCCGCGGCCAGCATCAGGGTCAGGGGCATCGCCTTCCGGGCCTGGGCCAGCATCCCGTCGCTGATGTTCCGGATGTCCCACTGGGCATGTCCGTCGGATCGCAGGCGGGCGACGTGGTAAAGCTCGCGGGCGTTCAGCTTGATGCAGACCCTTCGCCGGTGGGCGTTCGTCAGGATGTAGGGGGCGGCGGCGGGCGCCGCCTTCCGGATCCTGGCGTAGGTTTTCTCCGTCCGCCGCATCACTTCCAGAAAGCGCTTCTCCATTCCCGCCTCCCGGATCGCCCGGGGAATCGTGACCCCCAGGGAGGGATCGTAATCCTGGGCGATCA
>CAZXMK010000327.1:0-3328 GCA_964641935.1 uncultured Syntrophaceae bacterium | reverse complement strand
CGTCCAGCAGTTTCTGCTGCATCAGTGCGGGAAACACCCGGAAGATGTTCCCTGCGCCGAAATGGACCCACTCCGGTGTTGTTTCCGTTTCCCGGACCATGTCCTCGATGGTGAAGGATGGAAGGGCAATACCGGCTTTCTTCCAGGCTTCCCTGTCCTTCAGGCCGTTCCTGTTGAGCTGCAGCATGGGCATTCCTCCGTTTTTGGGAATCCGAATTCGTTTTTCAGCGGACGGTGCATCCGTTCCCGTATTATACCCTCTCTCCCCCGGCTGCGGCGGGTATCCCCCGCCAGCCCGGTGGCTTGCAGGACACGCAGTTTTTTGAAATAACATCTTTATAATGTACCGAAATAATAAAGGCTGATAGAATGCAGAGAAGGCCCTTTGTGCGGATCCCCATCCCGCGAAAGCTGCGGATCCGGGCTTTGGGGCCGGCAGGAACGGAGAAAGCGGCCGGTCCTGGCGACAAGTCGATGACGGGGAGAGGATGGATATCATGCTGAAGAACATGTCCATAGGAGGGAAGCTGTCGCTTGCCTTCGGAGCGCTGCTCGCGGTTTTCGCGGCGGCGGGGGCGGTGAGCTGGATGAACATGACCGGGGCCAGGGAAGAAGCCCGGTCCATCGCCGAACAGTCCGTTCCGGAAATCGTCGCGGCATCCCATGTGCAGAATACCGTCCAGAAGCTCATGTACGAGATCAGGGGGTACGGGTTCACCTATGACAAATCCTTCCTCGAAGCGGGAAAAACCGCCGCGGAGGAAGCGGGGCACGCCATAACCCAGGCCCTGGAACTGGGGGAAAAATATGCATCCCTCGGCGGGCTGAGGGAAGGGGCCCCTGCCGCCCATGCCGGACTCGGCGAATACCTTGGAATGATGGAGCGGACGGAGGCCCTGGTGAACGCCATCGCGGCGGCCAGGAGGAAAAGCGACGCCACATCCAGGAACCTGGCAGGCAGTGTTCAGACCTACATCGTCTCCCAGACCACCGCCATGAGATCCGCCATCCGGGGAGGAGCATCCCAGGAAGATCTGGACGACCGGCTGAACAAGATAACCCTGGCGAACAATATCCTTGTCTCGGTCAACGATGTGCGGATAGCCAATTTCAGGGGCCAGGCCCTCAGAAACCCCGGAGTGCTCGAGGCGGCCATGATGTCTTTCGGGACCATCGAAGAGAGCCTCAGGCAGCTTCAGGAGGTCACTCCCGACAAAGCCGCCCTCAATACTCTCGGCGCCATCGGGAAGGCTGCGGCGGAATACCGGTCTGCCATGGAATCCATCGTCCTGCACTGGAAAGACCTTGAAGTCCTCTCCATATCGAGCAATGAATCGGGGCAGTCCATCCTCGGCCAGGCGGCCCGGGTTGCCCTCGCCGCGGAGGAAGAGACATCCGCGGTCGCAGAGCGGGCGGCCCTTTCTCTGGGGGATACCATCTTCATTCTCCTGGCGGCTACGGCCCTTTCCGTCCTGCTGGGTGCGGCCGTCGCGTGGCTCATGACCCGAAGCCTTACCCGGCCGCTGAATGCGGTGATCCGGATTGCCGGGCGCGCCAGGGACGGCGACCTGACCATCGAAAGGGAGGATTTCGGCATCGATTCCGGGGATGAACTCGGCCTCATGGCCGATGCCCTGGCCGAAATGGTGGAGAGGCAGAGGAACTCCATGAAGGCCATCGCCGCGGCCGCCGAGCGGCTCGGAAGCAACTCCGAAGAATTCTCCGCCCTCGCCGGGGAATCCAACGCCGGGGTGGAGGAATCCCGGGCAGGCATCGACGACGTCTCATCCCAGATGGAAAGCCTGGCCGCAGCAAGCCAGGAAATCAACGCCTCCGTGGAGGAAGTGGCTAGCGGAGCCCAATCCTCAGCCCAGAAGAGCACGGAGATGGCCACTGAAGTGGAGCACGCCCGCATGGCGGGGGAAGAGGGCATGAAGGCCGTCAACCAGGTAGTGTCCAGCGTGGCCGGAGTGGCGTCCGAATCGGAGCAGGCGGCGAAGGAAGTGAAGAGCCTCGGCGACCGTGCCCGGGAGATCCAGAGCTTCGTCTCCCGGATCGGCGGCATCGCCGACCAGACCAACCTGCTGGCCCTGAACGCCGCCATCGAAGCCGCCAGGGCGGGAGAAGCCGGGCGGGGGTTCGCCGTGGTGGCGGAGGAAGTCCGGAAACTGGCCGAGGAGAGCAACGAGGCGGCCAAGAAGATCGCGGAGCTTGCAGGAATGATCACCAGGGACCTGGACAGCGTGGTAACTTCGTCTGAGAAGAGCGCGAAGAACTCCCACACCTCGGCGGGGCTTGCCGAGGGAACCCGGGAGACCATAGGGAAGATGATGGAGGCGCTGTCGAAGATCTCGTCGGCCACCCAGGACCTGGCGGCCGTATCGGAAGAGCAGGCGGCGTCCAGCGAAGAGATCGCGGGAGCGGTGCAGAACATCGCGTCCCGGGTCAGCGGAGCAGCGGCTTCGTCTGATATGGTCCGGGAGCGGATGGGAGAGGTGGCCGGGTCGGCGGAACGGGTGGCCCGGGGATCGGAAGAGCTGGCAGACCTTGCTGCCGAACTGCGGAAGCTGGTGGCGGTCTTCAGGCTGCACAGGGAAGAGGAGCCCGGGGGGCTTGTCCCCGAAGACGGGGACGGAGCGTAAGAACAGCCCCCCGGAGGCGGACGGAGGTTTTCTTTACCGAACGATCTCGTTGACCCACCGTTCCACGAGGCGCATCCTGTGTTCTCCGGACCATCGGATGTCCAAGTCGAGCAGCCTGACTGCCGACATGTCCAGGGCAGGATTCCTGAGAGGAACGTCAGGGTGGGTGGGGATGAGGTTGATCCTGTTTTCCTCGTACAGGCGCTGCATGGCGGGGGTTGCCGCCCAGTCGAGGAAGCGGCGGGCGAGGTCGGGGTTCTTTCCGTTCCGGACGAGCCCCATGGCTTCCACGCCGTAGGCGACCCCTTCGGCAGGATAGCTGATGACGATGTCGTAGCCCGTCTGCTGCATCTCGAGGGCGTCCACGAGGAAGAAGATTCCGCCTGCAGCCTGGCCCCTGGCGATGGGCAGGGCGCCCCCGGCGCCGCTCTTGGTGTACTGCTGCACGTTTCCGTCGAGCTTTTTCTGGTAGGCGAAAGCTTCATCCTCCCCCATGGCCAGCACGAGGCTGAAAAGACGGGAGACGGCGGTTCCAGAGGTCCTGGCGTCCGCCATGACCAGGCCGTCCCGGTAGGCCGGGGCGAGGAGATCCTGCCAGGACCGGGGGGCAGGCAGGCCGTGTTTCCGGAGAAACTCCCCGCCGGTCATGAAACAGATGGGGTTCACCGCCACGCCCGTCCAGTAGC
>CAZXMK010000326.1:0-3331 GCA_964641935.1 uncultured Syntrophaceae bacterium | reverse complement strand
CGTGCATCAAGAGCCGGAAGCCCACCGTCCTGGAGTTCGTCGTGGACGGCACGCAGCTGGCGCCGCCGTTCCGGAAGGACGCCCTGGCCCTGCCGACGCGTTTCCTCAAGAAGTACGATCACCTGGACTACCGGAACTGGGACTGATACCCTTCCGGTCCGCAATCGAACAGGGAAGCCTCGCGCCCCGCAGGCGCGGGGCTTCCCGTCCCGGATTCCGACTTCGAAACCGGAAAGGCTTTGATTCATGGCAGAACAGCAGAATAACGACGTGAAGACGACCCTGGAGGGATACAAGAATTTCGTCCCGCCGCCCGTGAAAACGTCCCTGGTGTGGAACCGGGAGCTCCGGTTCACCGGATCGACGCCCCAGGGATACGACATCGATTTCGACTCCGACGGCCAGTGGGGCTGCAAGCCGACGGAGGCCCTCCTCCTGAGCCTGGCAGGTTGCATGGCCATCGACATCGTCATGATCCTGAAGAAGATGCGGGTGCGCCTCGCGGGGTTCCGGATGGAGCTGACGGCGGAGAGGAACCCCAGCCCGCCGCAGTATTTCCGGGCCGTGGAGATGGTGCTCCATATCGCCGGCCGGGACGTCGATCCCCGCAAGGTGGACCGGGCCGTCGCCCTGTCGCAGTCGACCTACTGCTCCGTTTACAATTCCCTGCGGCAAGACACGACAATCACGGTCCGGACCGTCATCGAGGACCGGGACCCCGAAGGCGAGCCGGCCTGACAGGCGGGAGCCGGCCCCGGAAAGGCCCTTTCTTCAGGCTGCCGTGCCCCCGGCCTGCCGGAGCGGAAGCTCGGAGACCCCGCGGATCCAGCGGACCAGGTTCCCGTAGACCGCCTCCTCGTCCGCCAGGGCGAGCGTGACGGCCCCGCCCGGACAGGCCTCGACGCAGCGGCCGCAGCCGGCGCAGGCGCTCCCGATCTCCGCCTTTCCCTCCCGGATTCGGATATCCCCCAGGAAGCATTTCTCGACGCACTCCCCGCAGCCGGTGCACCGGTCCCCGTCGATGGAGACGGAAAGCCCCGGCAGGCGCTGGTACGCGCCGGCCAGGGTGGGGCCCCTGTGCTTCATGTGGGTCCGGTACAGGCAGTGCGTGTCGTCGCACAGGCAGATGAAGAGGAGGTCGCGAAAGCGCGTGCCGAAGGCGACCGGGTCGATCCAGACGTGGGCGATGTTGGCGACCAGCCCCGCATGGGCGGCCCGCTCGACGTGCCGCTTCGCTTCTTCGGCCGTCGCCGTCCGGCCGTGGCTCGGGTGGATCCGGCGGATCGCCGGACCCAGGGCGATGCACCCGATGGTCCGAGGGGGCGAGTCGGCCCGGTAATGGGCCCGGCAGATGCACTCGTCCAGGATGAAGATGTCCTCCACGTCGTCCAGGAGCCGCTCCACGATGCGGCGCGGCAGGACGACGCTGTCCGGGGTCTCCAAGGCCGTCTGGATGGGGATGGTGGTGATCTCGTTGTGAGGCCGCATGAAGAACGGCCGGATCAGCCACTTCAGAACGGGGACGTTGCTCCAGCGCTTTCCCGCGATGATGACCGGCCACAGGAGATCCGTCGCCGCCCTGACCCAGGCCTTGCCCGGGCCGTGATGGATGAACTGCATTTTGTCCCTCTTCCTCTTCAGGAAACCGCCTCTCCGAAATCGACCCGCTCCCGGACCCGGCCCCGAAGCTCCTCAACGGCGGCATCGAGACTGTCCAGCGTCATCGTTATGGAGCCGTTCGGACAGACTGTCCGGCACTTGCCGCACCCCTTGCACCGCTCTTCATCCCGGACGACCGCATTCCCCTCGATGCGGAGTGCCTTCATGAAGCAGGCCTCGACGCATGCTCCGCACCGGGTGCAGAGGTCCGGATCCACGTGCAGGGAGAGCCCCTTGAGCCGGACGATGGAGTCCGCCGCCGCCTGCGGGAAAAAGCGGGCCGAGTTCAGCACGGTGCAGCAGCAGGTGCAGCAGAAGCAGACGGTCAGGAGCCTCCCGGTGTTCGGCGACCCGTAGAAGTAGTGGTCCACCCGGACCCGTCCCAGCATTGGGATGAGTCCCCGGGCCAGTTGCCGGTCCACCAGGGCGATGGCCTCTTCCACCGTCAGGTGGTCGGCGATGCGGGGGTCCAGGTGCCGGGTGTCGTCGCCCATCTGCAGGCAGGCCTCCGTGTACGGAAAATTCCGGCACTGCTTCAATTCCCTGCAGGTGCAGCGCTTGATCATGACCCGGTGGGGCGAGCGCCGGATGAACTCCTCGATGACCATTCTCGGGATCACGACGCTCTCGGCCCCCTGGATCCCCTCGTTCACGGGAAGATAGCTGATGTTGAAATTGCGGCCCGAAAACATGGGGACAAACGTCAGGGAGAAAAATCGTCCGACGATGGGCAAGCGCGTCAGCTTCGGGGACAGGTAGGTAAGGGGCCACAGATACTTCAGAAGCGTCAGCGTCCACTCGGGCCTTCGGGACATCGGTTCGCACCTTTCTTTCAGTATGCGGTGGAGGAAGAATATTGATAATCGATTTTATCTGCCATTGCAATGACCGGGTAAAGACGACCTCGTGCGTCAGCGGATTGACGAGATTGCAGAAGAACCCAAACGGTTGATGGATTCCTGACGGCCGGTCATACCCGGATTTCCCCGCGCCCGAAATACGAAAAAGTCTTAAAAATGAACTCCATACGCCATATCGTGCTTTGCGGGAAGGCGTCGTGGATCGAGTCCTCCGGAAGGCACAATCCTTGCTACTTCATCTTTTGCCCAAGTCTTTTTCAAGGTCGGGAAACCGTGCATTGAAGGGTCGATCCGGGTCTCTGTTTCCCGGGAATACGATGCTCAAACAAGAGGAATCAGGGGATGATCCTGAACCGCTCCACGCTGGATGTTCTGGAGGAGATCGCCGATGCGGCAGATGCCTTTGTCCTGATGATTGACGATTCCCAGGAAGTTGTCTGGATGAATGCCGCCTTCGAACGGTGTCTCGGATACCGCCTTGACGATCTCAAGGGAAGGAATCGTCTGCCTTTTCTGTCCTTCGACCGCGAAGAGAAGTTCCTGTTCGTCGTTCAGCAGGCCCTGGAAGGGGACCGGACGGAGGCCTTCGATCTGCTCGTCGTCTCTGCGGAAGGACTTCAGAGGAATCTCCGCTGGAGCGTCCTGCCGTGCCGGGAGGAGGCCGGGTCGAAAAAGGGCGCCGTGGCCGTCGGGACCGTGCACAGCAGTCCCGGACAGGCGAAATCAGACCTGGAAGCAGCGGCCGAACGCTACCGGATCCTCTTCGAGAACACGGGCATCGCCATGATGTTCATCAGCGAGGACACGACCAT
>CAZXMK010000325.1:0-3333 GCA_964641935.1 uncultured Syntrophaceae bacterium | reverse complement strand
ATCCGCCCCGGCATCAACCTTTTTCTTGAGACTTTTCAGGTCGTCGTCGTAGGAGGCGGCCTCGGGATGGCCTTCCGGATACCCTGCCACGCCGATGCAGAAGGGCCACCCCCGGTGGATGAACTCCACCAGGTCGTTGGCGAAATTGAAGCCCCCCGGAGTGGGGGTGAATGTCTCCTGTCCCGCCGGCGGATCCCCCCGGAGTGCAAGGATGTTCTCGATGTTCCGCTCCCGGAAGGCGTCCAGCGTCCGGGCGATGTCGTTCCGGGTGGCCTCGACGCAGGTCAGGTGGCCCAGCACCTCCCGCTGGAAGTCGTTTTTCACCTTCGAGGCGATCTCCAGGGTCTTGTCGCGGGTGCTTCCACCCGCACCGTAGGTGACGGAAATGAAGTGGGGATCGAACGTGCCCAGTTCCCCGATCGTCGCAAAGAGGCTTTCCAGGTTTCCCTCCCGCTTGGGCGGGAAGACCTCGAAGGAGAGGCAGAATCGGTTTTCCTTCAGGATCTTCTTGATTTCCATGTCCAGACTCCCTTAAAGGCCGGTATTCATGTCATTTCGGCCGTTCCTTGTCAACCACATTTCGTGAAACCGGTTGATTTTCCTGGTCAATGCTGGTACATCGCCTCCATGTTGGTGTTGTATTCCAGGATTCGCCCGCTTCTGCGGGCCGCCATGGCGGTCATCCCCCTGATTTTGCTCATGTCCGCACCGGTTTATGCGGGTGCGGAGATCCAGAACGTCCGCCACTGGACGGCCCCGGACCACACCCGGATCGTCTTCGACGTGAGCGACGGGATCGTCTTCACCGTCCGGAAGGAAACCGGCCGGGTTTTCATCGATTTTCAGAATGCCACTCCCCGGAACTCCCTCCCCTCTTCCTTCGAGATGAACAAGCCGGCCATTGAAAAGATCGTCCTGGGACAGGGTCCCGGGGATGCGCTCCGGGCGGAGCTCCGCCTGCCGGAGGGCACCGTGTCGCAGGTGTTCCGTCTGAAGCGTTTCCAGGACAGGCCCGAGCGGGTGGTGGTGGACCTTCACCTGCCCGCCCTGGAAAGGGAGGAGAGCGAGACCCGGCAGGCCGTGAAGAAAGACCGGAGGGACCGGATCGTCATCGTCGATCCCGGGCACGGAGGAGACGACCCCGGGGCGATCGGACGCCGAGGCACGAAGGAAAAGGACGTGGTCCTCCAGATCGGCAGGAAGCTCCGCGACGAGTTGAACGGCCGGGAGGGCTACCGGGCCTTCCTGACCCGGAACGGCGACTACTATGTGCCCTTCCGGAAACGCGTCACCATCGCAAAGGAATACGGCGCGGACCTCTTCGTCAGCATCCATGCCGACGCCGTGAAGGGAACCCACGCCCGGGGCAGCTCGGTCTACGCCCTGTCTCTGACCGGGGCCTCCAACGAGGCGGCCCGCCTCCTGGCGACCAATGAAAACCTCTCGGACATCATCGGCGGCGTATCGGAGGAAGAGAACGGCGAAGATACCGATGCGATCCTGCTCAACATGTTCCAGACGAACACCATCAACCAGTCCCGGCTCTTCGGCTCGACCGTCCTGAATCACATGGGAACTGTGGGAAACATCAAGTTCGCCACCGTGCAGCATGCCCCCTTCCGGGTCCTGAAGCTGCCGGACATTCCTTCCGTCCTGGTGGAGACCGCCTACATCTCCAACCCGGAGGAGGAGAAGCTCCTCAAGCAACGCCTGCACCAGCAGAAGATCGCCGCGGCCATCGCCGACGCCGTCACCGAGTTTCTGCCGGCGGAGGAGACCGGCGGCCCGAACGTGAAGATCGTGAAAAGGGATCGGGGTGAACGGACTGGCGTGGCCCTGCACCTCGTGAAGCGGGGTGAAACCCTCGACGGAATTGCGAAAAAGTACGGCACAACCCTGGCGGTCCTGTTGAAGCTCAACAACAGGAAGATCGACGACCCGCTGCTCTGGGGCCTGAAAATCAAGGTGCCTGCCCTGGACTCCGGCGAAGAAGAGGTCGCACCGAGGAAGGCTGCGGGGAACCGGGAGAAGGCACCGAAGCGGCGCTTCCTGACCCACCGGGTAAAAAGGGGGGAGTCGCTCGGATCGATCGCCCGGGACCGACAGGTCTCCCTCCAGGCCCTCCTGGAGGCCAACGACATGAAGCGGGACGACCCCCTGTTTGCGGGACGCCTCCTTAAGATTCCCGCTGATGGGACGGATCCCGATGACACCCCGTCCGGCGAAAAGCCGAAGAAGGCATCGGCGGACAAGCGCGAGCGAACGGTTTATTACCGTGTAAAGAAGGGCGACAACCTGACGGAGATCGCCCGCCGCCACCATACCTCCGTGGAGAGCCTGATGGCCCTGAATTCCATCCAGCGCAACGATCCCCTCTACGTGAACCGGCGTCTCCGGGTCCCGGCTCCCGCCGGCCGATAAAAGCCATGATAAAGAAGCTTCTCCTGCAGGTCCTCTTGATCCTGCTGCTGGCACCGTCGCCCGCAGCCTTACACGCCGGTGCGCGTCCGGATTCCCGGCCGGCCGGATTCATCGTCGCTGGCCTGGCGCCGGATGAGGTTCCCGCCGGTCCTTCCACGGCGTCGTCTGCCGGAGAAGAGGTCCGCAGCGGGGAATCGGTCCGGAAGGAGCAGGCCGCCGTCCGGGAGGAGGTTCGCCGGTACCTGGGAGGCGACGGCATGCTACCCTTTGGCAGATCCTGGCGGGACCGGGAGAAATTCTGGGCCGCCCCGTCCCATACCGGCCCGGGACCGGGAGAAAAAACGAACGGGAGCGCCTGGAACGAGTTCTACTACCTGAACTTCCGCCTGTCCCTGTCCACCATCCCCGACGAAGACGATCACCTGAGGCGCCTCACCCCCTGGGAGACGCAGGAGAGCAAGCGGTGGGAGCGGTTTCAGAGCCTTCCGCACCAGCTTCGCTCCGGCTCCTACCGGGAGACCCTCGAGGGGGTCGGGGTGATCGTAGAACCCCGGATCCGCCTGGGAATCGAGTTCTGATTGTGCTATAGCGGCGCCGACGAACGAACGGAGGACCGACCATGAACGTGACCGAAGGTGTCCACGCCTTCCTGTGGCAGAGCTACTCGGAGAACAACTGCAACGCCTACCTGCTCGAGGGGGAAAAGAATATCCTCGTGGATCCGGGCCACCGGCACCTGCTGGACCATGTGGACCGGGGGCTGAAGGAAGCGGGGCTTTCCCGCGACCGGATCGACGTCGTCCTGATCACCCATGCCCACCCGGATCACCTGGAGTCGATCGGGGAATTCTCGCCCCCGGCCCTCTTTGCCATGAACCAGCGGGAATACGAGCTCTTCAATCAGTACGCCGC
>CAZXMK010000324.1:0-3336 GCA_964641935.1 uncultured Syntrophaceae bacterium | reverse complement strand
CCATCGAGAGCAGGGCCTTCAAGGTGCGCCTCACGCCCGGCGTTCCCTACACCGTCGCCCTGTCCGGTGCCGCATTCTTCTCGCCCGACACGGACCGGGACGCCGACCCCATCCCGGGGATCATCCTTTTCTACAGCACCAACGAGCAGGACGGTTTCGCATCCTTCTATCGCGTTCTCGCGCCGGGCGACAGCGTGTCCTTCACCACCCCGAGTCTCGCCTCGGGGGTCCGGCCGGAAGACATCTTTCTGACCGCCTTCATCATCGACTACTGGGAAAACGCCGTCCACCGGGGCGGATTCATCCTCCGCGTAGAGAGAAAATAAACCGCTGAAAGGGAGAAGAGATGGAATTCACATTCAAGAACCTGCGTGACATGATCGAGACACAGGCCGGACGATTCGGTGACAAGGCGGTGATCCGGTTCCTCGACGAGGATGTGACCTACCGCCAACTGGATGAGCGGAGCAGCCTCGTCGCGGACGGCCTCCGGAAACTGGGGATCCGGAAGGGAGACCGGGTGTGCCTCCTCATGGACAACGGTCCTGAATTCTACTACGTCTATTTCGGAATTATCAAGCTCGGAGCCATTGCCGGCCCCGTTAACTGCTGGTGGCAGACCGGCGAGATCCAGTACCTGCTCAACGATTCCGGCGCCTCGGCCCTGTTCGTCGACGCCCCCTACCGGGTCCACTCGGACCGGGTGCGCGGAGAGACCCCTGCCCTGAAGCACATGATCGCCCGGGGGTTCGAGGCGGAGGGATACCTGTCCTTCGACGATTTCCTGGAGGGCGACAGTCGCCTGGAAGAAGTCCCCATCGGCTGGGACGACATCTCCACCATCGTCTACACCTCCGGCACCACGGGCAACCCCAAGGGGGTCCTCCTGTCCCATGGAAACATCCTGACCAACTCCTGGCAGGCCTCGAAGCTCGCCGACATCAGCGAGCGGGAAGTGGTCATGTGCTTCCTGCCCCTGTTCCACGTCAACGGCCTCGTCATCACCGGCACGGCCCCCATGGCCGTGGGCGCCCAGATCGTCCTGAGGAAGCATTTCTCCGCCTCCGACTTCTGGGACACCGTCGCCCAGTACCGCGTCAACATCTTCAGCGGCGTCCCCACGGTCTACCAGATCCTCCTGAACACCCCCGGGAGCGAAAAGGTCGATGTCAGCTCGCTGCGCTACGGCGTCTGCGGCGCGGCCCCGATGCCCGTGGAGACGATCCGCCGGTTCGAGGAAATGTTCAACATGATCATCGTCGAGGGGTACGGCCTCACGGAGGGAACCGCCGGGGCCACGGCCAACCCCATCAACGGCGTCCGGAAGATCGGCTCCATCGGGATCCCCTTCGAGGACAGTGAGATCCGGCTGGTCGACGACGACGACCGGGAGGTCCCCCAGGGCGCGGTCGGGGAGATCACCATCCGCGGCGGCCACGTCATGAAGGGGTATTTCAACAAGCCCGAAGAGACCGCCCAGACCCTCCGCGGCGGCTGGCTCCACACCGGGGACATGGCCTACCGGGACGAGGACGGCTATCTCTTCATCGTGGACCGGAAGAAGGAGATGATCATCCGGGGCGGTGAAAACATCTACCCCAAGGAACTGGAGGGCATCCTCTTCACCCACCCGAAGATTCTCGAGGCCTCCGTCGTCGGGGTCCCCGACCCGATCTACGGGGAGGAGGTCATGGCCTGCGTCGTCGTCCGACCCGGCGAGAGCCTCGGGGAAGAGGAACTGCGGGAGTGGTGCCGGCAGAACATGGCCTCCTACAAAGTGCCGCGGTACGTCGACTTCCGGGAATCCCTGCCGAAGAACATCATCGGCAAGGTCCTCAAGAAGGAACTCCGCGGTGTCCTCCAGAAGGAAGGAAAGATCCGGTAACCCATGGACGGTCCCGAGGGCGAACGAATCGGTTTTTCCATCATCGAGGACGTGGGGAGGATCATCTCCACGTCCGCCAACGCGGACCAGACCCTCCAGGAGGTGGTGCGCCTGGTGGCCCGGAAGATGGGGGTGGACGTCTGCTCCATCTACCTCCTGGAGCGGGACCGCCACTGCCTCACCCTCGTGGCCACGGTGGGCCTGAACCCCGATGCGGTGGGGCGGGTCTGCATGAACATCGACGAGGGGCTGGCGGGCCTTGTCCTCGAGGAGTCGGCCCCCCTGCTGGTGCAGAACCCTACCTGCCATCCCCGCTACAAATACTTCCGGGACAGCGGGGAGGAGCGATACTGCTCTTTCCTGGGACTGCCGCTGATCTACCACGGTGAGATGCTGGGGGTCCTGGTGGTGCAGACGGAGCGGGCGGACACCCTCAAGGAGACGGACATCCCCCTTTTCTCCGCCATCGCCTCCCAGATCGCCGGGGCCGCGGCCTACGCCGTCCTGCTCCGGAACCTCAAGCGGACGGAAGAGGAGACGGCGGGCCTCAAGGAGCGGCTGGAGCAGGCAGAAAAGACCCGGTCGGAAAGAAAAGAGCGGAAAAAAGGCCCCCTCCGGGGCATTCCCGTCTCACCCGGATTTGCAGAAGGATACGCCTTCTTCTACCGTGAGACCCTCGGCTTCTCGGACGTCTATTTCCGGGAGATCGACAACGTCCCGCTGGAGATCACGCGGTTCGAGGCGGCCCTCAAGGAAGCGGAGAACCAGATCTTTCACATCTTCTACGATTTCCAGGAGGAGCTGTCGCCCGGCGACGCGGCCATCTTCCAGGCCTACCTGATGTATCTCCGGGACGGAGGGCTCAAGAAGAGGGTCATCGACACCATCCGGAAGGGGTATGCCGCCGAGTACGCCCTGAAGGAGACGATCCTGGACTACACGAAGGTGTTTTCCCGGATCGAGGATCCCTATCTCCGGGAGCGGGGCCACGACATCGAGGTCGTGGGCAAGCGGATCCTCGACAACCTCCTGGGATTCAACGAGAAGGTCCATTCGTTCAAGAAGAATACCATCCTCGTTGCCGCCAACATCTCGCCGGCCGAGCTGATCCGCTTCCGCCAGGAGAACCTCAAGGGCATCGTCCTGACCAAAGGGGGCGAAACCTCCCACGTCACGATCCTCGCCCGCTCCTTCGAGATCCCCATGGTAATCGGCGTCCCGGGCGTCCAGAACGAGGTCCGGGAGGACAGCCTCGTCATCGTCGACGGGACCTCCGGGTACGTCTTCCCGAACCCGAGCCGTCTCGTCGTCCGCGAGTACCAGCGGATGGAAAACGAAAAGATCCGGAGAAACGAGCGGCTCGACGGCCTCCGGACCCTCCCGGCGGTGACCCTGGACGGCTTCCACGTCCGCATGGGGGCCAACATCGGGCTCCTGTCGGACCTGGACCT
>CAZXMK010000323.1:0-3348 GCA_964641935.1 uncultured Syntrophaceae bacterium | reverse complement strand
AGGGGGATTCCCCTGAGCAAGATCGGCGGAACGATCCAGAACGACATGCTCAAGGAATTCATCGCCCAGAAGACCCTGATGTGCCCGCCCGAGCCGTCGGTCAAGCTGATCAGCGACACCGTCGAGTTCGGCACCAAGCATGTACCGCGGTGGAACACCATCTCCATCAGCGGGTACCACATCCGGGAAGCCGGCGCCACGGCCGTGCAGGAGCTGGCCTTTACGCTCCGGGACGGCATGGAATACGTGGAGGACGTCCTCCGACGAAAGGGGCTGGACGTCGATTCTTTCGCGCCCCGGCTGTCCTTCTTCTTCAACTCCCACATCGATTTCTTCGAGGAGATCGCCAAGCTCCGGGCGGCCCGTAGGATCTGGGCCAAGGCCATGCGGGACCGCTACAAGGCCAAGGACGAGCGGTCCTGGTGGATGCGGTTCCACACGCAGACGGCGGGCTGCTCCCTTACGGCCCAGCAGCCCTACAACAACGTCGTCCGCACGGCCACGGAGGCCCTGGCGGCCGTCCTGGGCGGTACCCAGTCGCTCCACACGAACTCCCTGGACGAGGTGCTCTGCCTGCCCTCGGACCATGCCGTCCAGATCGCGCTCCGGACGCAGCAGATCATTGCCGAGGAGACGGGCGCGGCCAACACCATCGATCCGCTGGCGGGTTCCTACTTCGTCGAGGCCCTGACCAACGAGATGGAGGAGAAGGCCTGGGAGTACATCCACAAGATCGACGAGATGGGCGGCATGGTCGCCGCCATCGAGAAGGGCTTCCCCCAGCTGGAGATCGCCGACTCGGCGTACAAGTACCAGCGCCAGATCGACGCCGGGGAGAAGATCATGATCGGGATCAACAAGTACGTGACTGCCGAGGAAACACCCATCCCGTTCCTGGAGATCGACGACAGTGTCGAGAAGGAGCAGATCGAGCGCCTCAGTGCCGTCCGCCGGAAGCGCGACAACAAAACGGTGAAGCGCTGCCTGGACGACCTGAAGGGTGCCTGCAAGAAGGGTGAAAACGTCATGCCCTTCTGTATCGAGGCCGTGAAGAACCTGGCCAGCGTGCAGGAGATCTGCGATGTCTACCGCGAAGTGTTCGGCGAATACCGCGATCCGGGACTCTACTAACGAGGAGGGAGGGACAGCTCAATGGCAGACAAGAAACTGCGAATTATGGTTGCGAAACCGGGTCTGGACGGTCACGACCGGGGGGCCCGTGTCCTGGCCCGCTGTTTCCGCGATGCGGGCTTCGAGGTCATTTATACGGGTTGTCACCAGACGCCCGAGCAGATCGCCGCGGCGGCCATCCAGGAGGATGTGGACATCGTCGGGCTGAGCTGCCTGTCGGGGGCGCATCGTTACCTGTTTCCGGCGGTGGTGACGCTGCTGAAGGAAAAGGGGGCGGATGATATCACCGTCATCGGCGGCGGCATCATTCCGGACCAGGATTTCAAACTCATGTTTGACGCAGGCCTCAAGGCGATTTTCACGCCGGGGGCCACGCTCGACAGCATTGTGGAGTGGATCAATACGAATGTCCAACCAAGGGTATGACATCATGGAAAGAGTGAAAAAAATCAGGGCAGGGGACGTCAGAACGGCCTCCCGCCTCATCCGCAACCTGGAAGATGGCGTCGACGAGGCCCGCTCGACCATCAAGCACATCTTCCCCCTTACGGGAAAGGCCCACGTGATCGGCATTACCGGGTCCCCCGGAGCGGGAAAGAGCACCCTCGTAGACGGCCTCGTCGAGTGTTTCAGGAAACGCGAAAAAACGGTGGGGGTCCTCGCCGTGGATCCCACCAGCCCCTTTACGGGAGGCGCCATCCTGGGCGACCGGATCCGTATGCAGCGCCACGCGGAGGACCCCGGCGTCTTCGTCCGCAGCCTCGCCACCCGGGGCGCCCTGGGCGGCCTCGCCAAGGCCGTGGGAGACGCGATCCACGTCATGGATGTCATGGGAATGGACATGGTGATCGTGGAGACCGTCGGAACCGGTCAGCAGGAGGTGGACATCATCAACCACTCCCATACGGTGATCGTCGTCCTGATCCCCGGGATGGGAGACGAGATCCAGGCCATCAAGGCCGGGATCATGGAGATCGCCGACCTGTTCGTGATCAACAAGGCGGACCGGGAGGGCTCCTCGAAACTGCGGCGGGAACTCATGGCCATGCTGGACATGGCGCCGCCGAACACGTTTCCGGGGGGGTGGCGGCCGCCGATTATCCGGGTGGAGAACGCCTTTGAACCGGAGGGATTCGGGAAGAGCCTGGAAGAGCTCACAGCAACCATCGTGGAGCATTATGAGCATCTCGTAAAACACGACCTGCTGGGATCCCGGATCCGCCGGAAGGCAGTGGTGGAGCTCAACGAGGCGGTTCGGAACTGTATGCTCGAACCGGTTCTGAAACGTCTTGTTGCCTCCGGGGAGATGGAGAAGATGGTGGAGATGCTCCTCAAAAAGGAGTCCGATCCCTATACCCTGGCGGAAAATATTGCCGGACGGTACCTCAAAAACTGCGACTGAGCGGGGCTATCCGGATGAAACGGCAGCAGACCCGGGTTTTCGCCCTCCGGGGGCATCGTCACCCGGAGGGCGCCCGGGTTTTTTCATTCCTCCGGCCGGCCGCCGTTTCCCGTCCATGGGAAGAAGGAGTTAAGGAGTGGAACCAGCAGGCAACGATCGAATTTCGGAAGCCCTTTCCCGGTTCAACCGGGGGGTGGTCATCGTCCTGACGGGCAATGGGAAGGGAAAGACCACGTCCGCCATGGGACAGGCCCTGCGGGCCCTGGGCCACGGGAAAAAGGTTCTCGTGATCCAGTTCATGAAAGGCAGGAAGTACGGGGAGGTCCTGGCGGCGGAGCTGCATCTGCCGGGGATCACGATCGTCCAGAGCGGCCTTGACAGTTTCGTCATGCGGGACAATCCGGCCCCGGTGGATGTGGAACTGGCGAAACAGGGACTGGAGATGGCCAGGGAGGCCCTGGCGGCGGGGACCCATGACATGGTGATTCTCGATGAGATCAATGTCGCCGTCGATTTCAAGCTGATCCCCCTCCAGGACCTGCTGGAGCTGATTCGCAGCAAACCGGCGGCGGTGGACCTGATTCTCACGGGCCGCTACGCCCCTCCGGAGATCCTGGAACTCGCCGATACGGTCAGCGAGATCCAGGAGATCCGGCATCATTATTCGAGGGGGATGAAAGAGAGGGCCGGCATCGAATACTGAGACGACCTCGCAACAAGCCCGGATGCTTTGTTGCGCTTCCCCCCTCGTCACTGCGGCGTACGAAACAGTACGCCTCGCTCCTCGGGGCTCGCGCGCCTCGCCTGCGGGCTTG
>CAZXMK010000322.1:0-3352 GCA_964641935.1 uncultured Syntrophaceae bacterium | reverse complement strand
CCCATGCGGGAGGTGGAGGTCCTCCAGGACCGCCTGCTCGCCCTCTTCGAGGAAAACCCGGGACTGGAGCCGAGGGACATCCTGGTCATGACGCCCGACCTCGGCCTGTATGCGCCCTATATCCAGGCGGTCTTCTCGCTGCCGCCGGACGATCCCCGGCGCATCCCCTTCAGCATCGCCGACCGCAGCCTTCCCCAGGACAGCCCGGCGGCGGAGGCCTTCTTCCGCCTGCTGGACCTGGCGGGGAGCCGCCTCGGCGCACCGGATGTCCTCGACCTCCTCGAGACGGCCCCGGTCCGTTCCCGCTTCGGCCTCTCCGAGGAGGACCTGGAGCGCGTTGCCGTCTGGATCCGCGAGTCCGGCATCCGCTGGGGCCTTGACGCCGCCCACCGGGCCGCCCTGGGCCTGCCGGAGATTGCCGAAAACACCTGGCGGGCGGGCCTCGACCGGATGCTCCTGGGGTACGCCCTGACGGCCCGGGACGACGACGCCCCGTTCCAGGGCATCGTGCCCTACGACCGCGTCGAGGGAGGGGACGCGGAGATCCTGTCGAGGTTCCTCGGCTTCACCGACGCCCTCTTCCGGATCGCCGCGGATCTCGACCGCCCCCGTCCCCCCACGGACTGGTCCATCTTCCTCGCGGAAACGCTGGACGCCTTTCTCTCCCGGGACGACGATCCCCTGGGAGAGATCGAGACGCTGTACCGGACGATCACGGAGATGGCGGACCTGGCGGTCGCGGCGGGGTTCACCGGACCCGTCGGCCCGGCGGTGGTCCGCGACCATCTCCGGGAGCGCCTGGGGGGAAAAGGATTCGGCTTCGGGTTCCTCGCCGGCGGGGTCACCTTCTGCGCCATGCTCCCCATGCGGAGCATCCCCTTCCGGGTCCTCTGCCTCCTGGGCATGAACGACGGCGCCTATCCGCGCGTCTCGGTCCCCCTGGGATTCGACCTGATGGCGCAGAATCCCCGCCGGGGCGACCGCTCCCGCAGGCACGACGACCGTTACCTGTTCCTCGAATCCCTCCTGTCGGCCCGGGAAAAACTCTACATCAGCTACACCGGCCAGGGCATCCGGGACAATGCCCCCCGCCCCCCTTCGGTCCTGGTGAGCGAACTCCTCGACACGGTGGAATCCGGGTTTGCCGGCCCGGAGGGAGGGGATCTCCGGGACCGCCTGGTGACGCAACACCCTCTCCAGGCCTTCAGCCCCCTGTATTTCAAGGGCGACGAGCGCTTTGCCAGCTACTCCCCGGAAAACGGGGCCGCCGCCCTGCGCGCCGCGGGAGAGCGGACGCCGCCTCAGGATTTCCTGCCGTCGGACCTGCCGGAGCCGGAGCCGGAATGGCGGAACGTGGACGTCGACACGCTGGCGTCCTTCTTTTCCAACCCGGCGCGCTTTCTGCTGTCCCGCCGCCTGGGGCTCCGGCTGGTGCGGGAAGAGAAGCCGCTGGAGGACGCCGAGCCCTTCGCCCTGGGAAACCTGGAGCGATACGGCGTCCTCCAGTACCTGCTCGATGCTCTCCGGACCGGCGGGGACCCGGGAAACGCCCGGGACGCCCTCCTGGCCGCCGGGCTCCTGCCTCACGGCACCCCCGGCCTCTGCCGGTTCGACAAACTGTGGGGCGAGGCGGCGGCGCTCCTGGCGGCCGTGCGGCCCCATACGGAAGGGGGGCCGGCGGAGCCGCTGGCCCTGGATCTGGCCATCGGGGAATTCCGCCTGACCGGCCGGATCGGAAATGTCTACGCCGGCGGGCCCGTGTCTTTCCGGCCCGCGAAGATTGCGGCACGGGACCGCCTGCGGGCCTGGATCGCCCACCTGGCGGGCCACGCAGCGGGACGCGGCGCCTGGAGGTCCGTCCTGGTCGGCCGGGACGGGAAGACCCGGATCTACGGCGCTCCCCCGGATCCGGAAGGGTCGCTCGCAACGCTTCTCGATCTGTACTGGAGGGGCCTCACGAGACCCCTGCCCTTCGTCCCCGAATCGTCCCTGGAATACGCGGTCCGCCGCGCCAAAGAGAAGGACCACGGCTCGGCCCTGGCCGCCGCCGACGGCAAATGGAGCGCATTCAAATATCCCGAGAGCGACGATCCCTGGTACGGCATCTGCTTCCGCGGGGCGTCCCCGCTGGAGGACAAAATCTTCGGTCCCACGGCCCTCGCGGTCTTCAATCCCCTGCTGGGAAGCGAGGAGGCATGATGGCGGACGCGCGGCCCTTCAACCTCCTGTCCAGCCCCCTCGAGGGGACGAACCTCATCGAGGCCAACGCCGGAACGGGGAAGACCTATGCCATCGAGGCAATCTTCCTCCGGCTCCTCCTGGAGAAGGGGCTGGAGGCCCGGCGGATCCTCGTCGTCACCTTCACGGAGGCCGCCACGGAGGAGCTTCGGGACCGGATCCGGAACCGCATCCGCGATGCCATGGGGGCCTTCGAGGCCGGCGGACGAACAGACGACGCCTTCCTGGACGGCCTGGTGAAGAAGCATCCCCGGCCCGGGCAGGCCCGGCGGATCCTCCGGGACGCCCTGCGGGACTTCGACGAGGTCCCCATCACCACGATCCACGCCTTCTGCCAGCGGGCCCTCCGGGAAAACGTCTTCGAGAGCCACAGCCTCTTCGGAACGGAGATGACCCCCGACGTGGAGGATCTCCGACGGGAGATCCTCCGGGACTTCTGGCGCCGCCACTTCTACGAAGCCCCGCGGGAGTTCGCCTCCTTCGCCCTGGCGCGGGACGCCGGCCCCGAGGCCTTCCTGGAGCTGACCCGGCGGCGATCCCTGGACCCGGACCTCAGAATCATCCCCGAGACCCCGCCGGCGGCGCTCGACGCCCTGGAGCCGTTCCGGGAGGCCTTCACCCGGCTGCAGGTCGCCTGGACGACGAGCCGGGAAGACGTGGCGGCCCTCCTGAAAACATCGGGCCTGAGCAGGAGCAAGTACCGCAACCCGGAGGCCCTGGTGTCCGCCCTCGACGGGTACGCCGCCGGATCCGGCATCCCGGTCCCGGACATGCTGGAAAAGCTCACCCCGGACGCCCTCAAGGCGGGGACCAACAAGGGGAAAGTCACGCCGGAGCACCCGCTCTTCGGCCTCTGCGCGGAACTCCTGGAGCGGCAGGCCGCCCTGGAGGCGCAGATGGCGGACCGCCTCCTGTTCCTCAAGGCCGAGGCGCTCCGCCGGCTCCCGGACGAGCTCGCCCTGCGGAAGCGGAAACGGAACCTCCAGTCCTTCGACGACCTCCTCCTGGACCTGCACGGGGCGCTGCAAAAGCCGACGGGAGAGAACCTGGCCCGCCGCCTCCGGGAGCGCTACCGGGCGGCCCTCATCGACGAGTTCCAGGACACGGACCCGGT
>CAZXMK010000321.1:0-3354 GCA_964641935.1 uncultured Syntrophaceae bacterium | reverse complement strand
CCAGCTTCTTGATCGCGGGCTCGCCGCCCGTCCTGTTGACGGAACCGTTGTAAACCTCCGCCGCGTTGACCTGCTGGAGCCCAAGGCCGTCGCCGATGAACATGAAAACGTACTTTGCCTTCCGGCCGCTCCAGTCGTTGCCCGTCCCGGCCGCCCAGGCCGCCGCTGCCAGCGTCAGCAGGACAAAGAGCGCCAGTCCCGTTCTGTTCCGAAATGATCGTTTCATAGTTTTTCCCTCCTTGAAGTATTTGACGCCATTATCCGGAGGGAGCGTTACGGATGAAGCGCGGAAGTGTATCGGGGGTGTAAAAAGTTGGGGGATGGAAAGAGGGGGACGATCCCGGGCGGAGAGTTGTCCCGCAGCGGGGGAAGGGTCTCGGTTGCATTTGAAAACTCCCTGAGCAAGATTGTCATCCTGAGCGAACGCGAGGGATCTCGGGCTAAGGCCTTCAGAATCAAAAGCAGGTCCCTCCCCCCCTGCGGGGATGCTTCGCTATCACTTCGCTCGTTCGGGACGACAGGGTGTAGCTTGTCATCCTGAGCGAATGCGAAGGATCTCGGGCTTGAGTCTCTCCAGAATCAAAAACGAGATCCTCCCCCTTCGGGGGCGCGATCGGCCAAGGAGCTGGCCTCAGGATGACAGGAGCCGTAAATCCCGTCTCATGAGGACAGATGTTGTAAAGCTGATCTTACCCGCCCCTGCTCCACAGTATTTTTCCGGCACTTTGTGCCCTCTCGAGGTTGACAGGCCGGGAAGGGCACCATATTATCAACTGGGCTGAAACGCCCGATTGTTTTCACTCCTTCGAAGATGCAGATTACGATGCTGTTTACATCCCAGTGCTGAACAGGCCATGAAGGGAGCTGCGAACAGAATGTCCTCTTCCGGTCCTCCTGCCCGCCTTCTCCGGTATTTCCTTGCATTGTTTCTCTGTCTTTGTGTCCTTGCGTGTGCGATCACTCCGGCTCTGGCTGCGGTCTGGCATGTGAGGCCGTCCGGCATCGGAGACGGGTCGGATTGGGACAACGCGTCCGCGGATCTCGCGGCGGTTCTGAAGAACGCACAGCCGGGAGACGAGATCCGGGCGGCGGAGGGAGTCTATGTCCCCTCGTTCGACAGGGACGGAAACCCGGTGAACGGCGCGGCCCGGACCTTCGCCCTGAAGAGCGGCGTGAAGCTCCTGGGCGGTTTTCCGGCTGAAGGAAGTCCGTCGCTTCAGGACAGGGATACCCGGTCATTCCCCACAGTCCTCACCGGGGACCTTTTCGGAGACGACCAGGTCGATGCTGAAGGAAAAGCGGTCCTTATCGGACAGAACGCCTATCACGTGGTGTATGCCGCCGGGGTGGACGAAACGGCGGTGCTCGACGGCTTTGTCATTTCGGGAGGCAGGGCGGACGGCCAGGGTGAAGACGCCATGGGGGGCGGAATGTACTGCATAAATGCCTCTCCGGTCATTGAAAACTGTGTGTTTCGGGGGAATGCCGCAAAGTCCGGCGGCGGGGGAATGTACAATTCCGCTTCCAGTCCGTACGTTAGTAAATGTGCCTTTCTGGAGAATACTTCTTCGGGCAGCGGAGGGGGCATGTTAAACTCCGCCTCCGGCCCTGTTGTGGAGGACTGTCTTTTCCGGAATAACTCCATCTCCGCTCTGTCAGGGTCGGCAAACGGCGGAGGGATGGCGAATCTTGTGGCCTCCGCACCGTCGGTGAAAAACTCTGCCTTTATCGGAAACAGCGTGTACTCGGCCTCCGGTTCCGGCCACGGCGGTGGAATGTCCGCAGCGGCATCCAGTACCGTTGAGGCAGTCAACTGCACCTTCAGCGGGAACGAAGCATCGGCGGCCGGAACGGGAAGAGGGGACGGAGGGGCCCTCTACGTGACGGGATCGGGCTCCTCTCTTGTGCTGCTGAACTCCACGCTTTCGGGAAACAGCGCCAAGAATGCGGGAGGCGGGCTGTTTATTAACAGCGGTTCCGTTACGGCGGCAAACTGCATCTTCTTCGGCAGCGATTTTATACAGGTCAGGAAACAGGCAGACGGCTTTCTCGCGCTCCTTTCCTGTCTTTACCGGGCCGGAAGCGTCACAGGGACGGGGATTGTCTCGGAGAATAGCCTGTTCGGCGATCCGCTCCTCGGAGAGCCGGCGGACAACGGCGGTTTCACCCTCACCATGGCTCCCGGAGAGGGAAGTCCCGCTCTTGATGCCGGTGTCGGGCCCGGAGAGGTCAGCTTCAACGGCGGAGTTCTCGTCATTCCGGACAGGGACCAGCGCGGGAAGGAGAGGCCGGGCGGCGGGGCTGTGGATATCGGGGCCTGCGAGATCCAGTGGTATTCCCTCTCGTCTTCCGCCTCGGGAAACGGCGAGGGGCACGTGGCGGTTTTCCCCGAAGCAGCGTCCTATGTCGAGGGAACGGAGGTCACTCTCTCAGCCCATCCGGCGGAAAGCTCCCTTTTCACGGGGTGGGATGGGGATCTGGCGGGGACCGTAAGTCCGGCGACGCTGGCCATGGACGGCGAGAAGACTGTGAGTGCCGCCTTCGCCCTTAAAACCTTTACCGTAACCACATCGGCAGGCCCGGGAGGAAGTGTCTCTCCATCGGCGACGGTTCAATGGGGAGGCTCCGTCACGGTCACCGTCACCCCGGACAGCGGCTACGCCGTCGCCGGGCTGCTGGTGGACGGAGTGCCTGTGGACGCCGCTTCATCCTATACCTTTAACGATGTAACGTCGGACCGGACCCTTGCCGCCTCCTTCGCGGCGCTGAATCCCGGCGGCCCCGGAGACCCCGGAGACCCCGGAGACCCCGGAGACCCCGGAGATCCCGGTGATCCCGGAGATCCTGGTGACCCTGAAGACCCGGGGGAACCGAATGAACCGGACGAGCCGGACGAGCCGGATGTACCCGAAGAACCCAATCCCGCCGGGCGAATCGTCATCCGCCAGGAAAGCGTCGCTCTGGATGCCCTCCTTTCGGGAACCATCACGGTTCCGCTGCCCGGGGGAACTGCCCCCGGCGATTTTTTCAGGGTGACGTCGGCGGACATTTCGGACATCACCCTGCGCTCGTGTTCTCCGGAAGAGCTGGGGGAGGGCCGGCCCGGGGGGATGCTCTGCGCCGTTTCCTTCGAGATAGGGGCTTCGGTGCCGCCGGGGAAGACGGGGATTCTGGCCGTGGACCTGGAGATGGCGGTCCCGGAGGAAAGCCTCTCCGAAGAATGCCGGCTGGCCATCGCCGGGGGAGAGGAGACCCTGAGCCTCGCGGAGGCGTTTCTGGAGCATGTCTCCATGGTGAAGATCCTCCCCGAAGGAGGGTATGATTTCGGAATCCTCGCGAAGGAGAACGGTTTCG
>CAZXMK010000320.1:0-3374 GCA_964641935.1 uncultured Syntrophaceae bacterium | reverse complement strand
GGCCGCGACAGCGGAAGCCCCCGTGGCAGCCCCTGCGCCGATACGCTCAATCTATAAGGATAAGGGGATATCTGTAAGCAAAGGAAAAGTAAGATGGGGAGGAACGGATTTGAAATCCGTCCCTCTATCCCACATAAGAAAAGGGGACAGATTCGCTATCTGTCCCCTTTTCCATTCCAAATGACTTCTTGAGATCTCGCGCTTCGAACTTACTTCTTGTCGGCAGCGGGAGCAGGCGCTTCTTCGGCCTTCTTCTCGGCCTTCTTGGCCTTCTTGGCCTTCTTGGCCTTCTTGGCGGGCTTCTTGTCTGCCTTGGCATCAGCCTTCGCATCTGCCTTCGCATCGGCCTTCGCCTCAACCTTCGCGGGCTCGGCCTTCGCCGGGGCAGCCGCCTTCTCCGCCGCGATCGCGGACGTCGTGAAGAGGAACACCAACCCAACCAGCAACAGCACCAAACGTTTCATCTACTTGTACCTCCTTCATGGAATTTTGTTTTATGTTTCCGTTCCTCCCGAAGAGGAACAGTCCCATACGATTTGTATCCGCCTCACT
The DNA here is from genome assembly GCA_964641935.1 of uncultured Syntrophaceae bacterium. Classification (GTDB taxonomy): domain Bacteria; phylum Desulfobacterota; class Syntrophia; order Syntrophales; family PHBD01; genus PHBD01. The sequence continues at coordinate 2,822 of CAZXMK010000320.1, read as the reverse complement.
TCGGCGGGACGGGCGCCCCAGGCTTCCCCTTCGCGTCCGCCTTCTTTCCGGAAACAGCGTTCGTCACCCGGATGGCCACGTCCTGATTCTCTTTTTTTACGTAGGAAACGGTTACCTTGTCACCCACCTTTACATTTGCCGGTTTTTCCAGGATGAATTCCATCGTCTCCACGGTTGCCGAATTCCCCTTGACCGGCCGCTCGATCCGGATCGCTGTCCCGGTCACCTCAACAACGACACCGCTGGCATGCATCCTCGTGATCTTAGAGGATTTTGCCTTTCCAGGGGCAGCCTTGATCGGCTCGGCCTTCACGGCCGGCTTGGAGACCTGCTCGGCGGCAATTCCCATTCCGTACATCACGAGGGCTGCGGCTATCACCAGAACAACCAGACGTCTCACGAAACAGTTGCCTCCGTATCGGTTTGAAGATCGTTAGGCAACAGTCATGCCACAGCGGGACAAAACCGGCGATCGTGCCAAGTCGCTGCCGTTATGGATTTTTTTTCGGGAAGGATGGATCCGGCGCGGGACGCAGGCGGAACGGGCGCTGATTTATTCCCCGCATGCTGGGGAATTACGCACCAGCATCCCAGCCATCGAGAAGCTTCATGGTCCGGATGTTCTCCAGGGTCCGGCGGAGGTTCTGCTCCGAGTGGGCCTCCACGGTCATGAGCGGCCTGTTTCGCAGTGTACGGAGCCTTGCGAAGAACGCGGGAAAGGGGAAATTCCCTTCGCCGACGGGAAGATGCTGGTCCGTCTGTCCGAGGTTGTCGTGCAGGTGAACATGGCCCAGAAACCCTTCCAGGCCTTCCATCCATTCAGCCATGGACGAATGGGAAAACGCGTTGCAGTGGCCGGTGTCGAAGCAAAAGCAGGATACCGACGGATCCAGGGCGGCCAGCAGCGGCTCCAGCTGAACCGGGTGGGTCTCATAGACATTTTCCAGGGCGATCCTCGTCCCGCTCGTTCGGGCCAGGTCCTCGAAGTGCCGCCAGGTCAGGATGCTCGCCTCCAGCCAGGCGTCCTCCTGGGAAATGTAATAGCGCGGATCGAAGGCGGGGTGGCAGACCACGACACGGGGGCAAAACAGGGGAACCAGATCGAACACCTGCTCGATCCGCCGGATGCTGACGCGGCGAATCCCGGGATCTACCGCTCCCGGCCGCAGGTCGATGAAGGGTGCGTGAAACGTGACAGGCACATCGGCATCCCGGAGCCGGCCGGCTACCCGTTCGAATTCATCCTTCCCGAAGGCTTCCAGCACGACATGGCTGAAAGATATCTCCGGCTGCATGCCCTCCCCGATCATGAAATCCAGGTAGCGCTCTTTCAGGAGTGAAAAAGGGACATGGATATGAATCTTATCGAGAATACCCTGCATGATCCTCCGTCCGGCGGCCGGTTGCGCACCGTCGGGTCGTTTATCACAACCGCCCGGAATTGTCCAAAAGGGGGGACGGGGAGATTTGCGTTGACAGCAAGTGCCGGGGCTGCTATTAAAAATGCGAAGTGATTTCGTCTGGATGGGATGCCGGTGACACCCGGATACCGCTCCGGACTTTCGGAAAGGAGACTCGATTGGCCCCCGAGCAGAACGACTCCCGAACACTGGCCCTTCACTGCGTCAACGCCTGCCTGACCAAGAAAGCACAAGACCTGACGATTCTGGACGTCAGGACACTCACCTCCTTCACGGATTATTTCATCCTCTGCACCGGCACCTCGGACCGGCAGGTTCAGGCCGTCTGCTCCGCCGTGCAGGAATACCTGAAGGAGCGGGGGATCCGTCCCCTGGGCATCGAGGGGGAAAAGCACGGACGTTGGATTCTCATGGACTATGGAGATGTGGTGATCCACATCTTCTATGAAACCGTGAGGGAGTTGTACGACCTGGAGCGCCTGTGGTCGGAGGCGCCGCAGTGGAAAGTCCCCGACGAGGCGACTCATCTGGACGCCATCGGAGAGGCTCCGGCGCGTTGAGATCCTTCCTGGCGGGCCTTGCCGACCTGGTTTTCCCGCCCCGCTGCCTTTCCTGCGGCGGCGATCTGGAAGAAGGGGCGTCCTTCGCCATCTGTGAAGGATGCCGGGCCGGGATCAGCTATATCCGGTCGCCCCTCTGCACCGTCTGCGGGGAACCCTTCGCCTCCGACGTCGAAAAGGATCACGTCTGCGGCTCCTGCCTGAGCAGCCCTCCCCCTTTTTCCGCCGCACGCTCCCTGGGGCGGTTCGACGGGGTCCTGATGGAAATGATCCACCGGCTCAAATACCGGGAGCAGTCCCGCCTGGCATCACCCCTGGGTCACCTCATGGCCGCAGGCGACTATCCGGGTTTTCGGATCGGGGAGGCGTCCCTTGTCATCCCGGTTCCCCTGCATCGTCAGCGGCTGCGGCAACGGGGCTTCAACCAGTCCCTGCTTATGGCCGGAGCCGTCGGGAAACGACACGGCATCCCCGTCGAAACCCGTTCGCTCCGGCGACCCGTCGCCTCCGAACCCCAGGTGACCCTCGGCAGGAAGGAGAGAGAGCGAAACGTCCGGGGGATCTTTGCCGTGGCGGACGGGGAGCGCATCCGGGGAAAGAGCATCCTCCTCGTGGACGACGTCTATACGACAGGGAGCACCTTGACGGAATGCGCCCGGGTTCTCCTCCGGGCCGGTGCCAGGGTAGTCTCGGTTCTCACCCTGGCGAGGTCTGTGGAGAATCCGCGAGAGCCCGTGGATGGCATGCCAAACAGCCGCCGGGAGGCCTAACATCCCGGAAAAAACATGATCGAACAGGGAGATTCCATGAACAAAATCCTGGACCGCCGGACCCTGAAAGA
>CAZXMK010000319.1:0-3385 GCA_964641935.1 uncultured Syntrophaceae bacterium | reverse complement strand
AATCGTCTGCAGGAAATGGATGATGCCGAACTGGGCGACGTTGCGGGAAAAGCCCGACAGGTCGGTGAACATGACGCACCAGGTCTCGCCGAACAGATCCCAGATGCGGCTGTCGATCTTCTCCTTGTCCGCCCCCGGCTGCATCCGGTCCTCGATCAGCTTTTCCAGCCGGTCCTCCGACGCGCTGAGATAAATGGATTTTTTGTATGACATGGCGCACCTCCCTGTCCTGAATGCTGGATGCCCGGGGGATGGAGTCCTCCGGGTGGCGGGACCTTCGTCCGTGCTGAACCTGAACAATCGGCCGTCAGTTCGTTTTCATCGTCTCCTCTTCTTGCGGGGATGCCGGTTCTTTTTGGCCGGTTCATTGGCCAGAAGCTCCGGGAACGCGGCCTTGAAGCGCTCCGCCTTGCCGCGGGGGACATTCATGCTGTGATGACCCGCGGGGAGAGAATGTCCCCGGATTTCCGGATTCAATTCCCGGATGACCTTGTAGGTCGTGTCGCAGGCCTTGGCCAGCAGGGTCACGTTGACCTCGCGGGGGCTGTTGAACTCAACCCGGTCGAAGGCCAGGGGTGGATAGAGGAGCCCGGGGGGGATCCGGTATCCGAAGAACTGCGGATTGGTCAGGATGATCTTGGCGGCGAGGATGCGGAAGATGTACTGTTCCGTCTCGATGGGCAGGTTCAGATCGAAATAGTTCTTTTGCCCCTGGATATCCATGGCGTTCTGAATCCTCTGCTCACCGGCGTTGTAGGCGGCGGCGGCGAGGGTCCAGGATCCGAATTTCCGGTGCAGGATCTCGAAGTAATGCAATGCGGCGTCGGTGGAGCGCTCGAAGCTGAGCCGGTCGTCGAACCAGGTGTTGACCCGGAGGCCGTTGCGTTTGGCCGTGGATTCGATGAACTGCCAGGGACCCACGGCCTTCGCCGACGAATAGGCGTAGGTGCGCAGCGAGCTCTCCGCCACGGCGACGTACTTCAGGTCGTCCGGTAGGCCCCGCTCGTGGAGCTTCTTTTCCAGGTACGGGAAGTATCGGGCGGCGCGCTTGAGCAGCAGGATGACCCGCTCGTGGTTGTAGGCGGTGATGATGAGCGATTCGTCCAGGAGTTCCTTCAGGTCCTGCCGCTCCAGGGGAACGGTCTCGCCGAAGAGGACCGCCTGGGAAGGAACGTCGAAAACGGAAATGCAAGGGGCCGTTCCGTCCCGGGCCGGCACAACGGCCGGCATCAGAACCATGGTGATTGCCAGGAGCAGGATCGGGAGCAGACAGTGCCGACGGCGTTTCATCATGAATCGCTCCTCCCCGTCAGCCGTTGATTTTCTTCAGCAGCCAGGCCATGTTCCGGCCCAGGTCCTTCATGGTCTGCACCCCCTCCTGGTCCTTGAGGACGTCGCCGGGGTCCCGGCCGATCCCGAGGCTCCAGTAGCTCGACCCGGGCATGATCGTCTGCATGTAGTGTAGAAACAGGTTCATGGAATTGAAGGCGGGGACGGCGCCGGCGCGGCGGACGGCCACCACGGAGGCGGCGACCTTGCGCTTGAACATGTAGTCGTTGGCCCGGCCGACGAATCCGCAGCGCTCGATGAAGGCCCGCATACCCGCCGTCACGTCGGAGAAATAGGTCGGGGAACCCAGAAGGATCCCCTCCGCGTCCAGCATCTTTCCGATCACCTCGTTGACCATGTCCTTGTCGACGGAGCATCGCCGGTCCTTGTTCTTGAAGCACTTGTAGCAGGCGAGGCAGCCCTGGGGGGCCCGGCCGGCCATCTGGATCAGTTCCGTTCCGATGCCCTCGGCCTTCAGTTCGTCCAGAACCAGGTTCAGGAGGATGGCGGTGTTCCCGTCCTTGCGGGCGCTTCCATTCAGCGCGACGACCTTCATGAAATTTCTCCTTTCGTGGATTCCCGGCTCCGGCGGAGGAGCAGCCGGCAGCAGCCGATGATGTTTTCCTGCGAGTAGATGGTCAGTTCGTCCCGATAGCTCCGCCGATAGAGGTCCCGGATGATTTCCTCGTCCGGCCGGGAGTCGCCGAGGATCCGCTCCCGGATCTCCCGGGCGGCCCGGCGGGCGTCCGCGAATGCCCGGGACACTTCTTCGCCGCCCGAGAAGGTTCCCTGGTGGGGAAGGCCGATGAACCGGGGTTTCAGGGCCTCGAACCGGTCGATGGTTTTCATGTAATCGGTATAGCCGGTGAAGTAGATCGGGAAGAATCCATGACCCGGAAGCAGGTAGCCCAGGCTGTCGGAGGCGAGCAGGACGCCGGCCTCCGGGATGTGGACGGCCAGGTTGCCCGGGGAGTGTCCCGGGGCGGCCAGGAAGACCAGAGTCCGCCCGCCCAGGTCGATCGATTCTCCGTCGCTCACGACCCGGCAGCCTTCCAGGGATGGAGGCTCCGCGAGGGGCGGGCGGTCCGTCCGCAGGCCCTTGCCGGCGAGGAAGCGTGCGATGAAGCGGTCGTCCGCCACGAGCGAAGCGCCCGTGCGGGGATGGGCCAGGAACTCCGGCGCCCCCTCCCCGGCGATGACGGTCGCACCGGGAAAGGCCTCCCGCAGTGCGGGAAGGCCGTTGATGTGGTCCACGTGGGGGTGGCTGACGACGAGAAAATCGGGACGGACCCCGAGGGAGGAAAGCTGGCCGATGACGAGGTCGGCCGTGGCGGAGACGCCGGCCTCCACCAGGGCGGATCGGTCCGTGCCCTCGATCAGGTAATGATGGAAATAGTCGTGTCCCAGGACGGTCGGACCTTCGGCGAGGCGAAGCGGATACTGCCGGTTTCCCTGCATAGGCCAGGCGTGTCCTCCGGATTCGTTGATGCGGCGCGGGGTTCCCGAAGACCTTGCCACAACCGCCCGGGAAAATCAACCCGCCGCCCGCCGCCCGTCGACGATCCGATCCCCCGCATCGCCAACTTTTTTAAAAGCAACGGGCTCCTCCGAAAGCAGGTCGGATTTGTTTTCCATGCTGCACGGCAAAGAATCCGGCCGAGTTTTCAGGGTGCCCGCTGCCTCTCGCTTCCGGGGAGAGACCCTGTAACCTGGCGATTGACAAGCCGTGCCGCTGCGGATAGATAGAGGCCGTTCGGAAATCGGGGGAGGTGGAACGTCATGGGAAGAAAATTGCTGCTCGTCCTGTCTGGGCTGATCCTGATCCTCGTCGCCGGCTGCGCCCCGCCGGTGATCCACAAGATCAACACCTCGCGGGAATTTGACGCGGCCCGCATTCAGCGCATCGCCATCCTGAACTTCGACCGCGGATCGGGAACAAACCTGGGGCGGGAAGTCCTGGTCGACAAGTTCACCGCCGCCCTCGTGGATTCCAAGTTCCGCATCGTGGATCGGACGGACACGAGGAAGATCATGGAAGAGGCCAAGTTCCAGCAGG
>CAZXMK010000318.1:0-3392 GCA_964641935.1 uncultured Syntrophaceae bacterium | reverse complement strand
GTCCGCCAGGGCCTTGGCGTCCTTCAGCAGGGTTGGGGAACACGTGTAGAGGGCATGGGGCTCCACGACGATGTTCACCAGGGGATCGTCGGCCCATTTCCGGATGAGCATCTCCGTGTAGCGCAAACCCTCTCCGGGCGTCTTGACATTGGGGGAGGGAAAATCGAAGAGGACCTCGCCCAGAAGGCACCGCATGCCCGCCTCATGGGCCGCCCGGGCCGTCTCGTCCTCGAAGATGTACATGTCGCAGAAGGTGGTGGTTCCCGACAGGATCATTTCGGCACAGGCAAGCATGCTTCCCCAGTAGGCCAGTTCGGGGTCGACGTTGCGGGCTTCCGCGGGGAAGATGTAGTTGCTCAGCCAGTCCATCAGGTCCAGGTCGTCGGCAATCCCCCGGAAGCAGGTCATGGCCGCGTGGGTGTGGGCGTTGACGAGGCCCGGGAGGAGAAGGCCGTTGGAACAGTCGATGCGCTTCCGGGTTGTGAACTCCCGGTCGATTTCCTCCGGTGTTCCCACGGCGGCGATGGAGTCGCCGACGACGGCGACGGCTCCTCGTTCCAGGATGGTATCCTTCTCGTCCAGGAGCAGGACTCGTCCTCCCGAAAGGACGACGTCGGCTTCTTTCATGAAATTCCCCCAGAAAATGGAATGTGAGGCGACCTGCTTGTAGCACATCCGCCGGAGTCCCTTCAAGAAGGAACAGGCCGGAATTCCCTGTTATTTCCGGTACCGGACCAGGAGAGAAGCGGATCGCGATTGACAGGCTGCCTGTGATGATTTACGTGCCAAAGCATGCAAATCGACCAGCGGTATATCGGTGAACCGGCATGAAGGCCCTTTTCTTTGACGGTGCTCTCCGCTTCCGGACGGACTTAGCAGAGCCCGACCGTCCCAAAGGGTGGGCGCGGATCCGGGTCCTGAATTCTGGTATCTGCGGCACGGACCTGCAAATCCTTGCAGGCTATCACGGTTACCGGGGAATCCCGGGACACGAGTTCGTCGGGATCGTGAAGGAAAGCGACGACACGAATCTTCTTGGTCGGCGGGTCGTCGGCGAGATCAACGTCGGCTGCGGCCATTGTGCCTGCTGCAAGGCAGGAATGGCGCGTCATTGCCCGGATCGCCGCGCTTTGGGAATCTTCGGGCTTCCGGGATGCATGGCCGAATTCTGCATGCTGCCGGATGCAAACCTTCATGCCGTGCCGGATGAAATAGCCGACCAGCGGACCGTGTTCGTCGAACCTCTCTCGGCGGCCTGCGAGATCCTGGAACAGGTCCCGCTTCGTGGAGCCGAGCGGGTTGTTGTCCTGGGGGATGGAAGGCTCGGCATTCTCTGCGCCTGGGTCCTCTCCACGGTCCTCGAGGACGTGACCCTGGTGGGACGCCATCCGGCCAAGCTGGAGGCCGCCCGCTGGCGTGGTCTGATTCCATGTGAAAAGCCCGGAGTGCGGGAACGGGATGCGGACCTCGTCGTCGAGGCGACCGGGAACGTCCAGGGTCTTGCAGATGCGCTCGCCCTCTGCCGTCCCCGTGGTACGGTCGTCCTGAAAACCACCGTTGCCGCTCCCTTTCCCATCGATCTCGCCCCCGTCGTCGTGAAGGAGATCTCGGTTGTAGGCTCCCGATGCGGCCGCTTTTCCGACGGGCTGCAGATCCTCCTGAATCACCCGGACATGCCGCTGGAAAGGCTGATCACCGGCCAGTATCCGCTGGAACGAGGAATCGAGGCCTTCGAGCAGGCGAAACGCAAGGGAAGCCTGAAAGTACTCCTGGAAGTCCTTTAGAATCGGGTATTTTCAAGACATTCGCCTTGACAGTCTTTTGGAAAACCGTTAAGAACCGCCCCATGCCCGGGTGGCGGAACTGGTAGACGCAAGGGACTTAAAATCCCTCGGTCCTCGTGGCTGTGCGGGTTCGATTCCCGCCCCGGGCACCAAATAACATCATCAGCAGCGTTTCTGCTTTCCGGTCGACATACCCGTCAACCTCATCAGCCAGTATCCACATTCTCTCAGTCCATCCCATTAACACAATAATCACCTAATAATTCAGATACATGGGAAAGATCTTGTCAATTATGACATCTTGACAAACAAAACAACGTTTACGTATCGTAACAACAAAACCTCTCCGTGTAAGTAATGGGAAGGCACCGAGAGATCTTCACGAGGAACTGCCCATAAGCGGTGTCGTGATTCCTGGCCGAACCGGATTATCGCGGGCTGCACGCAGACAAACGTGAAAGGATCTTTCCATGAATGCAAGACTTTCCCCCGCCTTCATGCTGCATTACTTCATATCTGTCACCTCCCAGGTCGCCAGCCTGGCCTTGGTCATCGTCCTTGTTCTTGTCGCCTTGTCGTTTGCCGTTCCTTTTGTGAAACTGAAAAAGGAGCAGCAGCCCTATCTCAAGGCTCTGCAGACGGTCGAGCAGAAAATCAGCAACCCGGTCCGGTCGGTTCTTCCCGTCCGGATCGGGGGACGCGACATGACAGGAATGATCATTCTTGTCGGTTCGCTAGGGCTCAGCCTCTGGCTCAACGGTTTTTCCTACCGATCCCGTCATCGAGCGGAATACAGCAAGTACAAGAGAAGCATCGAAGAGATGCGCGAGCAGAAAAACATACCCGAATTCGACATGCAGCACTCTTCATTGAGAGCGAAGCTGGATCAACTCAAAACGGCGAAGAAGAAAGACCGGGAACAGATCATTCGGGAGTTCGCCGAGACGAAGCGCAAGCTCGATGAAATGGGCCGGGATCTCGCCTTTCTGGCCATCGACATCGTCGATTCGACGGGCATGAAGATCGATGAGGACAAGGCCGTCGTTCAGCACGACTTCATTCGGTACCGCAATTTCGTCAGCAGGATTCTGGAGGAAAACCAGTGCCTGAAATCGGCCTGGACACCGGACGGCGTCATGACCTGCTTCCCTACGGTGGACGGTGCCGTGAAAACGGCAACATCCGTCATCGGTGGGCTGGAAGTATTCAACAAGGATATCAAGCAGATGAAGCGCAATTTCACGGTTCGATGCGGCGTAAACTCCGGATTCGTCATTTATGACGAATCCATGCCGCTGGAGATGATCAGCGATCGGGCCATCGACATCGCCGGCCACATGCAGAAATATGCCGAGCCCAATACAGTCAATATTGCCAAGCCTGCGATTGAGCCGCTTCATGAGCGAACGGGCTTTTCCCCTTCGGGAAAGGTGGTTGACGGCTATGAAGTCTATGCTTGGAAACAAGGATCAGGATAAGCATTTCTTCTTCGAAAGACTGCGCAACATTTTTTCTCTGGATGCCCTTCAATAAACTCGAAAGCCCCTAGGGATGGGACCCTTCGGGGCTTTGTTCGAGGAACTCAGATCAGAAAAAGATCCGGTTGCA
>CAZXMK010000317.1:0-3432 GCA_964641935.1 uncultured Syntrophaceae bacterium | reverse complement strand
GGCATACTTCGATTATTTTTATGGTTTATTCGTTTCATGAATCGGAACCCGCCACGGATGGTGCGCATGGCGGGAGGACACGGGCGCCGGATCGGTGCCCCGCTTCTTCGCCTGATGCTGCGCGGAAGCCCCATCCCCGCGAAACCGGCGAAAACATGGCAAATAACCCGATGAAGATCAAGTTAAAAAACATTCAGATCCGGCGGTGCGGCGGCCGCAGGAGATCCTCCACCACCTTGACGGGATTGAAGGTCTCCAGGGGCACCTCCACGAAGATCGTGTTCCAGAAGGCCATGGCACCGTTCCAGAGCCCCGGCAACTCCAGGGCTTGCAGTTCCCTTCCCTTCTCCGATTTCCGAGTGATCGAAACGGCTGCGGGATCCACGAACCGGTTCAGGTCGAACCGTTCCCCCCGGAAATCCCGCAGGGTCAACACCAGATCCACCGGGTTGAAGTGGGTGGAGGACTTCCAGATTCTTCGCTGCTCCGGGTCCGCACGATCTACCTGGAATTCCTCGACGATCTGCAGGGACGAGACGCTGCCGGCGCCGGAGACCCAGAACGGCCCTCCGCCCGGCTCGCCTTCATTCCTGACCATTCCGCAGATCCGGAGCGGGCGGTTCATCCTCGCGAACAGCCAGGCCTCCATGATCTCCGGAGGGGCGGCCGCCACGTCGTCGGGAATCCGCGCCTGGAGCCTCTCCCGGCAGAAGCGGATCATGTCCTCGATTTCCGCCGGCCCCAGAACCCCTTCCTCGATGCGGCGGAGGCGGCGGTGCAGATCCTGTTCGAGATCCGCCAGAAACCCGCCCAGGATCTTTTTCCAGAGGATCGTGGGCTCCTTGAGGCGATCGGGCACCACATTGTCGATATTCTTCAGGAAGACGATGTCTCCATCGAGGGAGTCCAGGTTTTTGAGGAGGGCGCCGTGGCCTCCCGGCCGGAAGACGAGGAGGCCGTCCTCTCCCCGGAACGGCCGGTTATCCGGAGCCGCGGCGATGGTGTCCGTGGAGGGATCCTGCACCGACAGCCCCACCTGAAGGCGCACGCCGAACCGGCGCTCACAGGCCGGAACGGCCTCCTTCAGATGCGCTTCCACGAGGGTGCGATGCTCCGGCGAGACGGTGAAGTGAATCCGGCAGACGGAATCGGCATCCCGGACGTAGAGCGCCGCCTCCGCGAGGTGCTCCTCCAGGGCCGTGCGGCCGCCGTCGGCGTAACCATGAAACTTCAGGAGGGCCTTGGGTAGGGAACCGTAGTCCAATCCCTCGGGTTTCAGAATGAAATCGAGGATCTCAGGACAGTTGCCCCGTAAAATCCACTCTTCCAGGGAACAGCCGGCGGCGGACACGCGGGATCGAAGGTCTTCATAAAACGCGTAATCCGGCAGGGATTTCAGGAAGTTTTCCTCTTCCGGGGCGGAATCGAAGGCCCTCACCGAACAGGCCCGGTGCCAGTCCCGGAACATGCGACTGGCCGCCCCGGAGGCCGGGACGAACTTCATCACGCGTCCCGTCTTGACAAGCTCCTCGAAGGCCCGTTCGCACCGCTCCCTCTCCGGGGCCGGAAGGACCAGGATCCCGTCCCCGGTGGTGCAGGGCCTGTCCAGCCGGAGCGGCTGAACGCCGGTGTGGAACCGTTCCAGTTGTTCTTCCGCCTTTTCCACGGAAAGGCGGGCCTCCGCCATCTGGCGCAGGTCCGCCTCCGACCAGAAATCCTTCGCCATGACAACCCTATTTCTTTTTCGTCTTTGTGATTTTGTCCCGCTGGATCTTTTTCTTTTCCCGCAGAAGCCGCGAGACATCCTTCTGCCGGCGGGTCACCTTTTCTCCCCCCATGGGATCCTCCATCCTCCCTACCTGCGGACGGTCCCGAGACCTCCCGGCCGTCGGGTCCCGTCCGGATTTCAGCGCAGGTTTTCCAGCGCCTTCATCAAGCTCTCCAGGGACGGCCGCTGGTTGATGTCATGGACGTCGATGTAGCGGATGATCCCTTTTTTGTCGATGACGAACAGGGCCCGCTCCGCGGTTCCGTCGGAACGCAGGATGCCGTAGCGGTCCGCCACGGCCCCGTGGGGCCAGAAGTCCGACAGGACCGGAAACCAGAGCTTTCCCATCTGGCTTGTCCAGGAAAACAGGGTGGGGATGTTGTCCACCGTGATGCCCAGCAGGACGGCATCATGCACATCGAAGAGATCCTTCACGATGTTGTACCCCGGCCACTGGTCGGAGCAGACGGGCGTCCAGGCGGCGGGGACGAAGGAGAGGACCACGTTCTTCTTTCCCCGGTAGGAGCCCAGGGACACCCGCTCCCCCGCCACAGAGGGCAGAGTGAAATCCGGGGCGACCTCGCCGATCTTCACCTTGAGACTGCTGTCCGTGGGCTTCAGGGTCCCCGTCTGGTAGAGGTTTCCCTTGTAGGCCTCCGAGAGAGCAACGGCTTCTCCCGTGGCAAAAAGAAGTGCCAGGACAGCGGCAACCCTGATCCAGGTTTTCTTTCTGTGCGTCATGGTTTCATCCTCTATCGCAGTCCCGACAGCTTGATCATGGAATTCAGGAAGGCGTCGACGTTGTCAAACCCGCCCAGCTTCGAGTAGAAGACCGAGTGAGACCCGTCCGGCCGGATCCGGACCCCGATGAAATAGGGTGTCCGAACTTCGCCCAGGAGTTTGTGAATCTTGAAATCCCCATCGGGAAAGAGGGGAAAGGCAACATTGTACTTCTTCTTGAAAACTTCTACCTCATAGGGCGAGTTTCCCGCCCCGATGCCGATCAGCTTGATTTTCCCCTTCAGGGCCGGATTTCCTTCGATCTGCCCGTAGAGCCGGTTCACCTTGGGCGCATCCGCCTGGCAGTACGGGCAGTACATGCTGAAGACCTCGATGATCACGACCTGGGTCTTCAGTTCCGGAATCCGGAAGGACCGGTTGAGCCAGGAGAGCCCCAGGTAACTCTTCTCGCCGCCGTCTTTCGGCGCGGAGAGGGTGAAGTCGGGAAGCGTCCCGCCGACAGGCGGCTGGGCAAAAGCAACGCCGCTCCATCCCAGCAGAATAAACGCGCACAGCAGCATCAACACGTACTTCGTCGCGACTCGTTCCGGCATTGTTCCACCTCCTTTTCCTGATGCTCTCCTATAGCATGGCGCAATATCGGGGGGAAGGCAAAAGGAGAAGAAGCCCCCGTGGCAGCCCCCGCGCCACAAGAGACGAAAAAAGCCCGCCCCGGAGGGCAGGCCTTTCGCAATCTCGATTGGTTTTCAATCCGTTATGCTGGTCTACTCAGTGTCCTCCGCCGGCCTTCTCCTCGCCGTAGACCACCAGCTTCCCCTCGTGCTCCATCTCCTTGAGCCACTTCGGGTGCTGTTTCTTCAACCAGGCACGGGTCACCCACCCCGTCGTCATCGCCGGCAGGGATCCCGGAGAGCCCACCGTCC
>CAZXMK010000316.1:0-3453 GCA_964641935.1 uncultured Syntrophaceae bacterium | reverse complement strand
TGCCGTGCTCCACCTGGAGGCGGCAGTTGACCTCGTTGAAGAAGAACTCCCGCGTATCCTGGCAGTAGAGGAACTCGACGGTCATCAGGCTGTCGCTCTGAAGTGCCATGGCGATCTCCACGGCGGCGATGCCCATTTTCATGCTCAACAGGTACGGCAGCCTCGGGCAGGGCGTCTCCTCGATCAGTTTCTGGAATCTCCGCTGGATCGAGCAGTCCCGGTGCCCGATGTTCAGGAAATGCCCCATTTTGTCGGCCAGCACCTGGGACTCGATGTGCTTCGCCCCCGGCAGGAATTTTTCAATGTAAAAACTGGAGATGCCGAAGGCCCTCTCCCCGCGGACCTGGGCATGGCGGATGGCCTTGAGCATCTCTTCCCGGTCCCTCGCGATCCTCATGCCGATTCCGCCGCCGCCCCCGGAGGGCTTGACGATGACGGGCCAGCCGATTCCCTCGGCGATCTCGATGGCGTGCCGGACTCCCTCGGGATCGGAGCAGCGGATGGCCTCCTCGGAGCCGGGAACCACGGGGACACCGATCATTTTCATCAGGCTGCGCGCTTTGTTTTTGGGTTTGGCGTTGCACATGGAGGCGTTGGACGGTCCGATGAAGGCCAGGCCGCGGGCGTCGCACAATTCGATGAACCGCGGGTTTTCCGCCAGGAATCCATACCCCGGGTGGATGGCTTTCGCGCGGGTTTTTTCAGCGATGGAAACAAGCTCCTGCATCTGGAGGTACCCCTGCCCCGGGCCCCCCGATTCGATCCGGCGGGCCTCGTCGGCCAGCCGGACGTGCAGTGAGCCGGCGTCGTCGTCCGTATAGACGGCGACAGTCCGTATCCCCATTTCCCGGCAGGTTCTCAGAACCCGCACGGCGATCTCTCCTCTGTTGGCAACCAGGATCTTGTCGAACAAGGTCCGCTCCTTTCGAAACCGTGATCCGCTGTGAGCCGGCCCGGGGAATGCAGGATGCATGCCCCTATGGCCATTGGCAGGTTAGACCATGCCAATATATTGCAATATCGGCGTTTCTCCATAAACGGACCGGACGATTGCTGATGTTTCGGATAGGAATCTGTGAAGAGTTGTACGCAGGAAAGGGGAAGTCTTCTACGCACCCCAAAAAAAGCAGATCGGATTTTTTTGCCGCTAAAGAAATCCGATCCGGCCTGTTTTTCAAAAGAAAGGGATTCTCCGGTAGATGCGCCGCTCCGTGTCCAGCAGGGCGCACTCCCCCTCGGCGACGGAGCCGGCGACGATGATGTAGCGCTCTTCGGGCAGGATGGGAAGATCCTCAGCCGGAGGGACGGGTTCCCGGATCACCTTGCCCTGCTTCAGACGAAAGAGAACGGGACTGTGGGAATGGCCGCAGAAGAGGGCGGTGAAGGATGTCCGGGTGAAGACCTCCGCCGCCCTGTCCACGCCGCCGTCATCGATGGGGTCGTACACGGAGCGGACGGTTCCGTCAGGCATGGAGTGGGCGAACAGCAGGTCGTCCACGGCCACCCGCAGGGGCAGGTTTTTCAGGAAGTCCCTTGACGCGTTCTCCTCCGGACTGCGGGATGGATTCTCATCCAGCAGCCGCTCCACCGCCAGGTCGTTGTTGCCCTTGATGACCGTGATTCCGTGGCGCCGGGCCAGCGCAAGCATACCTTCCGTCAGCTTTCCGTCCATGGATTCGCAGAGATCCCCCAGGTGGATCAGGCAGGCCGCCCCCCGCTCCAGGAGCGCCGCCGCGGCCCGCTCCGTGGCCTCCTCGTTCCCGTGGCTGTCCGCGAGAATGCCGATCCGCATGATCAGGCCATCCAGAGCGCCATGGCGGCGGCCACGAACGTGATCGTGAGGGAGATGACGAATGCCGTCCGGATGACCCGGCTCTCGATTCCCAGGGCGTCGATGGTGGCGGCGGCGTTCTGGAGCTTCGCCGGCGAGATGACGCTGGCCAGCCCGCCGCCGATGGCCGTGGCGGCCGTGACGATCAGGGCGTTCATGTCGAGCAGCTTGGACGTGAGGAGGTGGTATTTTGTGAACATGGCGATGGTGGAGGCCTCGCTGCCGCTCACGAAGCCGCCGAAGAGCCCCAGGTAGCCGCTGATGAAGGGATAGAGCGTCCCGAAGGTTGCCGCCGATCCCTGGGCCAGGACCCAGATCATGTTGTTCGTGTGGTCGGTCACGACTTTCCCGGCCCCGTTCACCCATTCGATGGAGGCACCCGAGTTGTTCATGACAAAGGCGATGGCGAAGAAGATCGCCGCCGACAGGGCGGGACGGGGGCTTCGCTTCATCCATTTCAGCAGGGTTTCCCGCAGGGCCGGCACGGAGGGCCTGAGAAAGGGGACCGCCAGGACCGTGCTGATGAGCACCCAGGTGTAGGCGTTCCAGAGCATCCGGGTCTTGATGGACTGGCCCGGGAGGATCGAGACGGCCATGTCGATCGTCCGGTAGAGGAGATCGAACGCGGGGGCGTAGAAATTGACGGCGAATGACGCCGCCACCAGGATGATCCAGGGGGACAGGGCTTTCCAGAGGGGCATTCCCCGCATGATCCGCCTGTCCTCGTCGGTGAGGACGGAACGGTCCATCACCGGCTCGCCCCGGAGCACCAGGAAGAGCACCATGACGGCAATCGTGCAGGCGCCGGAGATAACCCCCGTCAGGACGACGCCGGCCGCCAGGAACGGCGTGTAGGCCACCGCGACGGCTACGCCGCCGTTGGTCAGCCCCGCCAGGACGCACGGGAGGAATCCTTCCCTCATGAGTTTTCCCCGTCCGACGATCCAGAGCATCCCGAAGCCGATGAGCACGGAGATCACCGGCAGGAAGCGGGCGAAGACCTGGGCGGACTGGACCAGGGGCGTTCCGGTGAGGTCGGAGTAAACCACCAGCGGTGCCCCCAGGAGGGCGAATGTGCAGAGGCCGTCGTAGCCGATGGCCGGCAGGGCGACGGCGACGAATGTGGAGTAGCCCAGGGCGATCATGATCGGCGGCAGGATGGAAACCGGGGTGGCCCCCACGGCGACCAGAAGGGTGCCGGCCCCGATGTTGATCATCATGATCTGGACGGCCCGGTTTCCGGGAGCGAGGGTCTTCACGAAGACGGCGATGCGGCGGAGGGCCCCTGTCGCCTCCATGAAGGTGATCTGGAGGATCGACGTGACCACCATCAGGGACACGGGGAAGGAGGAAATGATGCCGGCAATCGTGGCGCGGATACCGATTTCCGGGGAGGTTCCGAAAAACGCCACGGCGATGACGACGGTCAGGAGCCATCCGATGACTCCGCTCGTGTCGGCGGCGAACCTCCGGCCGATCATGAGATAAACGATGAGCGCAATGGGCAGTAGCGTCAGGAGAACCAGACCGAGCATGGATCAATACCCTTTCCGGAGGCAGAAAGTCCGGGAATGGCCGTAAACGGCGGCGGCAGGGCTTCCACCAGGCGCATGAGCGTATAG
>CAZXMK010000315.1:0-3463 GCA_964641935.1 uncultured Syntrophaceae bacterium | reverse complement strand
CTGGCAGATCTTCGCGTCGCGCATGTGCCGTTCCGCCGGGTATTCCTTGCAGTACCCGTAACCACCGAAGATCTGGACACCCTCAATGGCGGCTTTCATGGCCACGTCGGAGGCGTACATCTTGGCCATGGCGGATTCCTTTTCATAGTCGAGGTGGTTGTCTTCCATCCAGGCGGCCCGGAGGAGCAAGAGCTCCGCCGCGTCGAGCTCCGTGGCCATGTCGGCCAGCTTGAACTGGATGGCCTGGAAGGTGGAGATGGGCTTGCCGAACTGCACCCTCTCCTTGGCATAGTTCAGGGCGTCTTCCAGGGCGGCCCTGCCGATGCCGCAAGCCTGGGATCCGATGCCGATGCGACCGCAGTCAAGACCCATGAGCATCTGCTTGAATCCCTGGCCGACCTTGCCCAGCAGGTTTTCAGCCGGAACCTCTGCATCCTCAAAAACAAGTTCGGCCGTGCCGGAGGCGAGGATGCCCATCTTCTCTTCGATCTTGCCGAGGGAGAACCCCTTCGTGTTCTTCAGATCGACAATCAGATTGATGACCGCTTTGTAGCCCATGGTCGCATCCGTTGTGCAGGCCAGGACGCAGTACTGGGCGACGTTGCCGTTGGTGATGAAGCGCTTGGTGCCATTGAGAACGTACTTGTCGCCTTTCAGCTCGGCCTTGCAGGCAAGCGCACCGGCATCGGATCCGGCACCCGCTTCCGTCAGGGCGTAGCAGCCCTCGACCTTTCCGCTGGCGACGGGGGTCAGATACTTTACCTTCTGCTCTTCCGTCCCGAATGTGTTCACGGGGAAACCATAGAGCGAATTGTTCACGGAGACGATGACACCGCAGCTCGCGCATGCTTTGGAAATAGCGATCATGGCGTGGACATACGTTACCACGTCCATGCCGGCCCCGCCGTACTCGGTGGGAATGGCTACGCCCATGATGCCCATTGCGCCGAGCTTGCGGCAGATTTCCTCGGGATGCCGGTGGGTGTGGTCCAGTTCCGCGGCGATCGGTTTGATCTCCGTCTCGGCAAACCGGGTTACCTGGTCCTTCACCATTTGTTGTTCTTCCGTCAGACCGAAATTCATGATGACCCCCCTTTCAGAAATGTGGTTGAAAAAATACCGAATCCGCACCGGCGGTTGCGCATGGCCCCCCCTGGACCGCACAGGACCGCCGTTTGCGTTTGCCTGTCAGCAGCCCTTGAAGTTGGGTTTCCGCTTCTCCAGGAAGGCCCCCATTCCTTCCTTCTGATCGTCGGTGCTGAAGCACTGGGCGCAGCATTCCATCTCCAGGCGGTTGGCATTGTCCAGCGAGAGGTCGTAGCCGAAATTCATGGAGTGCTTGGCCATCTTCAGGGCGAAGCCCGGCAGGCGGGCCATTTTCGCCGCGAACTTCTTCGCCGCCGGCAGGAGTTCCTCGGCGGGATAAATGCGGTTCACAAGGCCGATTTCGTAGGCCCGCTGGGCGTCGATCTGGTCTCCCCCCATCACCAGTTCCTTTGCGCGGCCGAGGCCGATCAGCCGGGCCAGCCGCTGGGTTCCCCCCCATCCCGGAATGAGGCCGATGAGGATCTCCGGCTGGCCGAATCGCGCCTTGTCGGAGGCGAAACGCATGTCACAGGCCATGGAGATTTCCGTTCCGCCGCCGAGGGCGAATCCGTTGACGGCGGCGATGGACGGCTTGGGCAGCGTCTCGATCAGGCGGAGCGTCTCGTGTCCGAGCTCCATGAAGGCCAGGGCCTGCTGTGCCCTCAAGTTCTGCATCTCCGAGATGTCCGCGCCGGCGACGAAGGCCCGGTCCCCAGAACCGGTCAGGATCAGGGCTTTGATCGCGTCGTCGTTCTTGCAGATGGTCGCTGCCTGGTTGAGCTCCGACATGGTCTCGGAGTTCATGGCGTTGAGTGCCTTGGGCCGGTTGAAGGTAATCGTCGCGACCCCTTCCTCCACCTGGAAAATGAGGTTCTTGAACTCCATCGGACTGCCTCCTTTCTGGATTCGCTTTTCCCCGGTCGGTAGAAGGCCGGCACTCCCCGGGCATGGCCGGGGAGTGCCGGTGCAATGACGGATGGTTAGACGCTTTCGAGGACGATGGCCATGCCCTGCCCGCCGCCGATGCACAGCGACGCCAGTCCGAGCGGAACGTTCCGCTTCTTCATCTGCATGGCCAGCGTGTAGGTGATGCGGGCGCCGGTGCATCCGATGGGATGGCCGATGGAGATCCCGCTGCCGTTCAAATTGGTGATGCTGAGGTCCACGCCCAGTTCCTTGACGCAGCCGAGGGCCTGGCAGGCGAAGGCCTCGTTAAGCTCGATGAGGCCGATGTCCTTCATGGTCAGGTTCAGCTTCTTGAAGAGTTTCCGCACCGCCGGAATGGGACCGAGGCCCATGTATGCCGGGTCGAGGCCGCCGGAGGCCCAGCCCTTGATCTTGACCAGGGGCTTCAGGCCCAGTTCCTTGGCCTTTTCGGCGCTCATGACCAGCACGGCCGCGGCTCCGTCATTGATGCCCGAGGCGTTCCCCGCCGTGACGGATCCGTCTTTCTTGAAGACCGGCGCCAGTTTGGCCATTTTCTCGAGGGTCGTGTCCATGGGCCGCTCGTCCACCTGGAAGACCTTCGGATCACCCTTCTTCTGGGGAATGACGATGGGGACGATCTCGTCGGCCACGGCCCCGCTTGCGATAGCAGCCCGGGCGCGCCGGTGGCTCTCGTAGGCCAGCTGATCCTGCTCGGCCCTGGTAATGCCATACTTCGCGGCGATGTTCTCCGCTGTGAAGCCCATGTGGTATCCGTTGAAGATCTCCCAGAGGCCGTCATGAACCATCAGGTCCGTGACCTTGCCGAAGGGCATGTTCATCCGGAAGCCCCAGCGGGCGTCGGCTATGGCATAGGGGACGTTGCTCATGTTCTCCATGCCGCCTGCAAGGACGACGTCAGCGTCACCCGTCATGATGGACTGGGCCGCCAGGGCGATGGCCTTCATTCCCGAGGCGCAGACCTTCTGTACGGTGAAGACGTTCGATTCTTCCGGCAGGCCGGCGAAGATCGCCGACTGGCGAGCCGGGTTCTGGCCCACGCCTGCATTCAGGACGTTCCCCATGATGACCTCGTCGATGTAGACGGGGGTGAGGGAGCTGTCGTAGTCATAACCCTTTTTCTGGATGTCCGTCATGTCGAAGTCGCCGAAGGCGTCGGGGCGGCAGGACTTGATGAAGTCGCTGATGCCCGGCCTGAGACCCGCCCGCTTGATGGTCTCTTTCATGACGACCTTGCCCATTTCCACCACGGAGACCCCTTTGAGGGATCCGCCAAACTCGCCCACGGCGGTCCTGGCACCACTTACGATTACCGCATCTCTCATGTTGCTCCTTCCTCCTCTCTCAAGGATGTGAAATATTCCGGCGGGGATGAATCCCCGTATCGTTCATGCCTCGTCGATGGCCTCGACGAATTCGATCTCCCGGGGAT
>CAZXMK010000314.1:0-3485 GCA_964641935.1 uncultured Syntrophaceae bacterium | reverse complement strand
TTCCGGATCCTGGCCACGCAGGGAACCCACGATTTCCTGTCCCGCCAGGGGATCGCAACAGAGCCGATCCTGAAGATGCACGAGGGGCGCCCCAACATCGTGGACGCCGTCAAGAACGGGGACATCCAGCTCATCATCAACACGCCGAGCGGCAAGATGAGCGCTTACGACGACTCGTACATCCGGAAGGCCGCCATCAAGTACCGGATCCCCTACATCACCACCACCGCGGCCGCGGCGGCCGCGGTCAAGGGCATCCAGGCCTTCCGCAAAGGCCACGGACGGGCCCGGTCTCTGCAGAGTTACCACAAGGACATCCAGTAGCCGGTGTCGTTCGAGGAGGCAAGAAGGTCATGGGAGGCGAGATCAGAGACAACTGCGGCGTGTTCGGGATCTATTCGACCCGGCCCTGCGTCTACGACATTTACAACGGCCTCGATTTCATCCAGCACCGCGGACAGGAATACTGCGGGATCGCCACCTATGACGGCCGGATCCACCAGGTGACCCACCACGGCAAGGTCGGCAGCTCCTTCACCACCGAGGACCTCTCCTACCTGCACGGGAACCTGGGCATCGGCCACGTGAGCCTCTGGGAGCGCCAGCCCATGAGCTGGCAATCCAAGGTGGGGGACATCTCCCTGGCCTTCAGCGGCAACATCATCAACGCCGAGGAGCTCATCGCCGACCTCAAGCAGCAGGGACACGCCTTCTACCGCGGATACAACATCGAGGTCATCGCCAAGATCATCATGGAGTCCTCGGACATCCTGACGGGGATCAACTCCCTGGCGGAGCGGATCCGGGGGGCATACTGCCTGGTGATCCTGGCGAAGGAAGGAATCTACGCGACCCGCGACCCATACGGGTTCCGGCCCCTGATCCTCGGCCGGGACGGGGAGCGGACCGCCGTCAGCTCCGAGTCGCGGGCCCTGCAGAACCTGGAGATGGAGATCCTCCGGGACGTTCGCCCGGGAGAGACGGTGCTCATCGACGGCCACGGATTCCGCACCGTCGCCCAGATCCCGTCGCCTCGCAAAGCGCACTGCGCCTTCGAATGGGCCTACACGGCCAGCATCGACTCCATCATCGACGGCCTGTACGTCCAGGAAGCCCGTAACTGCATCGGCCGGAGCCTGGCCCGCAGGGACCGCGAAGAAGGCAGCCCGCAGGCGGACCTGGTTTCACCCGTACCCATGTCCGGAATCGGACACGCCGTGGGCTACCACCAGGAGTCCGGCATCCCCTACCAGGAGGTGTTCCTGTACAACCGCTACGCCGACCGGAGCTACACCCAGTCGACGCAGGACGCCCGGAGCCGCATGGCCAAGCGCAAGCTCTCGGTACTGCGCTACGCCGTGAAGGGAAAGCGGATCGTCATCTGCGACGACTCGATCGTCCGGGGGACCCAGATCCTCTACAAGGTGAGGGACCTGAAGGATGCCGGGGCCGAGGAGGTCCACGTGCGCATCGCCTGCCCGCCCCTGATGTACCCCTGCGATTTCGGCATCTCCACCCGGTCGTACGACGAACTGACGGCCCGGAGCTTTTTCCGGACCGGCGACATCGAGTCGATGGACCAGCTGAGGGAACTGGAGCGGTGGGTGGCGGACCAGATCGGGGCCGATTCGGTCAAATACAACAGCACCGAGGACTTCGTAGCCGCCCTGGGGTTGCCCCGCGGGGACCTGTGCCTGAAATGCTTTGACGGGAGCGTTCCGATCCCCTGAGAGCCGGGTTTCGGGTGGTCGCGCTCTGCAGAGGCGAATCCGCCTGTCGCCGTCCCCGTGGCGACGTTTCAGACCTTGAATACCCCTCCTTCGTAAACGACGATGTTCTTCCCGGTTTTCAGCCTGGCCGTCACGGTCTTGTTCTCCGTGTTAACGAGATCCCAGTGGAGGGCCGAATCGTTGAAGCCCAGGGCCTTCTTCTTTTCCATTGTCAATTCCGCAGGGTTTCCCGAGTAGGTGTCCGAATAGGACGACCCGACGGCCACGTGGCAGTTCCCGAAGGCGCCGCCGTGGTTCTCGTCGAAGAGCGTGTCCGCCATGAAGCGGCCGATCCGGGAGAACCGGCGATCCGTCAGGGAGAACTCCCCCACCCGGCTCGCCCCCCGGTCCATGGCGAGTTGCTTCCGGACGAACTCCTCCCCCGTGGCGGCCTGGATGCCGACGGCGATGCCCTTCCGGAAGGTCAGCCGGACCTCCTCCACATAGTTGCCGCTTCGATAGGAGGGCAGGTTCGCGTAATACGTTCCTTCGGTTCCACGCCAGTCCGGGGAGAGGAAGACTTCGTAGCTCGGGACGTTGTGCCCCGAGACGCCCGCCCATTTCCTGTGCTGCCCCGGGACCACCGTCAGATCCATGCTCGCCGACTCGACGCGGAAGGACTTCACGGGCAGGCTGCCAAGCCACGTCTTGATGCGGCCGATCTCCCGGTGGATCCAGGACCACTTCCGGACGGGATCCTCCTCGTCGAGCCAGCAGGCCCGGACGATCTCGTTCTCGTAGGCCTTCGGGGTCGTCTTCGCCTGGACGGCCAGCTCCTTCGTCGGACACGTGCAGAGGGTCCAGCCGTACTGCCCCTCCTCTTCCCGGCGGTCCAGGATGTCCTTCAGGGACTTCCGGGCCACCAGGACCTTCCCGATCCGGAGGGGATCGATCTCCTTCAGGTGCGTCAGCGACTCCGGCGCCCGCAGGAAAATCCGGCCGTTGACCCGCTCCAGGAGCTCCCTCTCCCCCGGGGCGATGAAGGTCAACTGGCGTCCCGATGATTTCCCGAAGAACATCCGCTCCATGCGAAACGTCAGCCCCATCCGCTGGACCGGGGACATCCCGCGATCCAGGACGCGGGCATACAGAAGCTCCGCCAGAGGCAGCGCCGGCGGGTCATACTGGATCAGGACGATATCCCCTTTCCGGAATTTCCCTTTCCGGGCGGTTTCCAATCCCCACAGAAGAACGTCCGCATAGCGCTCCAACTGAATGTCCGTCAGCATGTCCCCTTCCCTCCCTCGTAAAGTGGGGGAAAGGTAGCAGAAAAAGCGGGATTTGGCAAAGAGGACGGGATGCAGTAAGGCCTCCCCGGGGGTCGAAGCACCGCTGGAGAGGGGCACGGCGGGATCCGCAGAAAGGCCCAATTTTGTGTTGACAAGATTGTCCCTTTCCGTGTAGGTGCATCGGCAAAGGATGGCCGATTGCCGATGGGTTCCCCCTTTTCAAATCCCGCCGATGTCGAGCGCAAGACCCTGATGATCCTCCGCATTCTTCACGAGGCGGGTCAGTCCGTGGGATCGCGTCTGATTTCCAGGAAGATGCTGGACCGGGGCCTGCCATCGAGCGAGCGGGCCGTCCGTTATCACCTGAAACTCATGGACGAGCGCGGATTGACGCGGCTGATCGGCAAGCGCGACGGGCGGATCATCACCGACCGGGGCATCGAGGAGATCGGCCGGGCCAGGGTCCGGGACAAGGTGGGACTGGCCA
>CAZXMK010000313.1:0-3502 GCA_964641935.1 uncultured Syntrophaceae bacterium | reverse complement strand
CATGACGACGTCCGCGGCGGGCCTGTACGGCAATTTCGGCCAGACAAACTACTCCTCGGCCAAGCTGGGGCTGGTCGGCTTCATGAACACGCTTAAGGCAGAGGGCGGGAAGTACAACATTTTTGTCAACACGGTCGCTCCAATC
Source organism: uncultured Syntrophaceae bacterium (assembly GCA_964641935.1). GTDB lineage: Bacteria > Desulfobacterota > Syntrophia > Syntrophales > PHBD01 > PHBD01. The sequence continues at coordinate 3,357 of CAZXMK010000313.1, read as the reverse complement.
GCGGCATCCCGGCTGACGGAAGACGTCATGCCGCCGGACATGTTCAAGAAGATGAGCCCCGATTACGTTGCCGGCCTCACCCTCTACCTCTGCTCCGAGGAGTGCCAGGAGACGGGCGGCGTCTTCAACGTGGGCGCCGGGTACTATAGCCGCGCGGCCATCATGACGGGTCCCGGGACGCACATCGGAGAAGCCGGCCATGTTCCGACGCCGGAAGACATCCGCGACAACTGGGACAAGATCAACAGCATGGCCGGTGCCAAGTACTACGCGGAGCTCAACGCGGCCATCATGACGTTCCTTACGCCTCCGGCCAAGGGAGGTGAGGCACCCCAGGGCGGCGGTGGCGGCGGTGCTGACGTGAAGGGTATTTTCGACAAGCTGCCCTCCGTGTTCAACGCCGCGGCGGCGGCCGGGAAAGACGTCATTTTCCAGTTCAACATCTCCGGTCCGGCCGGGGGAGACTGGGTAGTCACCGTGAAAGACGGTGCCTGCACCGTGGCGACCGGCACCGTGGGCAACCCCACGACGACGATCGGGATGGCCGATGCCGACTTCGTCGACCTCATCACCGGGAAGCTGGACGGCATGAAGGCCTTCAGTTCCGGGAAACTGAAGGTCGGCGGTGACATGATGAAGTCCCAGCTCATCGGCAAACTGTTTAAATTCTAACGAATGGGGAGGTACGACCATGGCTTCGGGAATTAGAGATAAAGTCGCCATCATCGGCATGGGTTGCTCTAAATTTGGAGAACGATGGGATCTGGGGGCTGAAGGTCTGATCGTAGAGGCGTTTCAGGAAGCAATCGCCGATGCCGGCATCGACAAGAAGGAAATCCAGGCCGCCTGGTTCGGCGTGTGCATGGAAGAAGTCAACGTGGGCAAGGGGTCGCCGACCCTGGGGGTTACGCTTCGCCTTCCCAACATTCCGATCTCCCGCATGGAGAACTACTGCGCCACGGGAACGGAGGCCTTCCGGGCGGCGGTCTATGCCGTCGCATCGGGTGCCTACGACATCTGCCTGGCACAGGGCGTGGAGAAACTGAAGGACACCGGCTACGGTGGACTTCCCGCCTGGGGAGCCACGGGAGGAACCCGGCGGTGGCAGTGGTTTCCGAATGCAACCGCACCGGGACTCTTCGCCCAGCTGGCCTCGGCCTATGGTGCGAAATTCAAGGTCAAGAACGACGACATCAAGCGGGCCATCGCCCACGTGTCGATGAAGAGCCATGCCAACGGGGCCCTGAATCCCAAGGCCCACCTGCGGAAGGCCGTGTCGATGGAGCAGATCATGGCGGCTCCGATCATCGCCTGGCCCCTGGGTCTCTTTGACTGCTGCGGTGTCTCCGACGGATCGGCCTGCGCCATCGTCACGACCCCGGAAATCGCCAAGAAACTCGGGAAGAAGGACATCATCACCGTCAAGGCGGTGCAGCTCGCCGTCAGCAACGGCTACGAGGGCGGCTTCAACGAGTGGGACGGCGAGCATTTCGTCACGGCGAGTGCCTGCAGCACCGCCGCCTACAAGGAGGCCGGCGTCAAGAATCCGAAAGAGGAGATCAGCATGATCGAGCTTCATGACTGCTTCTCCATCACGGAACTCGTGACGTATGAAGACCTGTACCTCTCCGACCGGGGCCAGGCCTGGAAGGATGCCCTGGACGGCATGTACGACCGGGACGGCAAGATTCCGGCCCAGATCGACGGAGGTCTCAAGTGCTTCGGCCATCCCATCGGGGCCTCGGGGCTCCGCATGATCTATGAGATGTACCTGCAGCTCCAGGGCAAGGCGGGAGAGCGCCAGTTGAAGGATCCCCGCCTGGGCCTGACGCACAACCTCGGTGGGTTCCCCCACGAGAACGTGTGCGCCATCTCCATCATCGGCAAGCTCGGCAAATAGTTCCCATCCGTTACACCCTGCCCGGGGTGAAGGGGTCCGCCCCCAAACCCCGGGCAGGCAACCCGGACACGAAAGATACGGTATCCGCAGCATTCGACTTCGTTTTCTGAATCATAGGCATTTCGTCAAGGAGACAACGCATGGACATTCTCAATTACACCGACGAACACAAGATGTTCCGCGACACCCTGCGGAAGTTCGTCGCGAACGAGCTGATTCCCCATGTCGAGGAGTGGGAGGAGGCCGGTATCGTTCCCCGGAGCGCCTGGCAGAAGATGGGGCAGCAGGGGTTCCTGGGGACGTCGGTTCCCGTGGAGTACGGCGGACCGGGGGCGGACTTCCTGTACTCGGTGATCGTCAACGAGGAAATGGCCCGGGCGAATTTCTGGGGGCTCACCGCTTCCCTGCACAGCGACATCATCGTTCCCTACATCCTTTCCTTTGGATCCGAGGATCACAAGCACAAATATCTCCCCGGCTGCGTTACCGGAGACTGCATCACCGCCGTGGCCATGACGGAGCCCAACGCGGGGAGCGACCTGGCGGCCATGAAGATGACCGCCGCGGAGGACGGGCACTCCTTCGTCCTGAACGGGCAGAAGACCTTCATCTCGAACGGGATCAACTGTGACCTCTGCGTCGTGGCCGCCAAGGACCCGTCGGAGAGCAACCCCCACAAGGCGGTGGACCTGTTCCTCGTCGAGGCAGGAACGCCCGGTTTCGAGAAGGGCCGGCAGATCAAGAAGGCCGGCTGGCACAGCCAGGACACGTCGGAGCTGTATTTCACGGACTGCCGGATCCCGAAGAGCAACCGGCTCGGGGAGAAGGGCACGGGATTTTTAAAGCTGATGCAGAAGCTCCAGCAGGAGCGCCTGGTCCTGTCGATCGGCGCCGTTGCCGCTGCCGAGTTCATGCTGGAATACACCATCAAGTACTGCCAGGAGCGGCCGGTGTTCGGAAAGCCGATCTCCAAGTTCCAGCACAACCAGTTCGAGCTCGTGGAGATGGCCACGGAAATCAAGATCGGCCGGACCTTCGTTGACAAACTCGTGGCCGACCACATGGAAGGGAAGCAGATCATCATCGAGACGTCCATGGCCAAGTACTGGATCAGCGACATGGCCAACCGCGTCGCGGATCGATGCCTCCAGCTTCACGGAGGATATGGCTACTGCGACGAATACCCCATCTCCCGCTCCTGGCGGGATCTCCGGGTGACCCGGATCTTTGCCGGCACCAACGAGATCATGAAGACCATCATCGCCCGGTTCATGGGCCTGTAGGAGGGGCGATTCCATGTCGGGACCCCTGGAAGGCCTTAAAATTCTGGATTTTACGACACTGTTGCCGGGGCCGTACGCCACGATGACCCTCGCCGACCTGGGGGCGGACGTCCTGTCGGTCGTCTCCGGGAGCCGGCCGGACCTGACGGCCTTCCTGCCGCCGTTCCTGCCGGG
>CAZXMK010000312.1:0-3507 GCA_964641935.1 uncultured Syntrophaceae bacterium | reverse complement strand
CTTCGGCAACCTGGACACCTGCCTGTGGCTTTACGGCTTCTATCCCACGAAGGACGGCGGCGTCTTCCTCGGCGGGCTCCGCCTGGAGAGGTGGAAGGCCTTCGTGGACATCATCGGCAAGTACGACGCCTGGGAGGCCGACTCCTGGACCACCCTGGCACCCTTCATGAAGAAGGACTGGCAGCTCAAGTACCAGGCCATGATCAATCCCGAAACGCTGAAGTACACCAGCGAGGAGCTGACACAGAAATCCATCGACTACGCCAAGAGCGGGCGGCTTGCCCCCATCACGCCGGTGGTGGCGGAGATTGTCTCCCCATGGAAGACCATGCAGGACGAGGTCTGGCATGACCGCGGGGTCTTCACGCCTGTCCAGGACCCGGTCTATGGGTCCGTTCTGTGCGCACAGGCCCAGTGGAAATCCACGGAGACACCGCCCCGGACGAAGTGGGTCTGCCGGCCCGTGGGGTATGACAACGGATACGTCTACCTGAAGTACCTCGGGTACGGTCCCGTGAAGCTCCGGGAGCTCCAGGAGCGCGGGGTCGTCTGAAACTCAACAATTTCATGGACAACCGGGAGGAGATCGGCTATCTTCTCCCGGTGTTTTTTTGTACGGGAAAAAATCTGACGGATGAAAGGAGCGGGTACGATCATGAAGCGCATCGCCTTTTTTTTCATGCTGGCCGCGCTGCTGCTGGCCGCGGGGTGTGCCGCGAAGACGGACTACTACTCGGATTTGAAGGATCAGCGCGACGCCGGAGCCCTGTCAAGCCACCGGGACGGTCTGGCGCTCATGGGTACGCAGGAGCATCGGAAGGCCATTGTGGAAATGAAAAAGGCCATCCTTGCCGATCCGAACGTCACGGAGGCCTACCTGAGCCTGAGCCGCTCCCACTTTGCCATCGGCGATTACGAAATGTGCCTCTACTACCATATGAAGTACAAGGAGCAGTTGTATCTCCGGGATCGGGTCCAGGACTTCCCGGTCTATTGATGGAGCGGCCATGAGTCACATTTTGGATTCGAATCGCCGGGCGACCCTCGTCGGTCGCTCCCTGGTGCTTTTCTTCGTCTGCCTCCTGCTCTGGTCCTGTGCTCCGAAGGTTGTCCCGCCCACCGTTACGAAGCCTGCGCGGATCGCCGTCGTGCTCGGCGCCGGGGCATCCAAAGGCTTCGCCCACGTCGGGGTTCTCAAGGTCCTGGAGATGAACCGCGTCCCCGTACACATGGTTGTGGGCACCAGCGTCGGCAGCTTTGTCGGCAGCCTCTACGCCTGCGGCTTCGATGCCTTCACCCTGCAGAAGATGGCCCTGGTGCTGGAGCGGGACGACCTCGTGGACCTGGTCCTGCCCAACAACGGCTTCGTCGAGGGCAAAAAGCTCGAAAACTGGGTCAACCGAACCGTCCGGAACACCCCCATCGAGCAGATGCGCATTCCCTTCCACGCCGTGGCGACCAACATCCAGACGGGGGAGGAGGTCGTCTTCGGGACGGGCAACGCAGGCATGGCCGTCCGGGCGAGCTGCTCCATCCCCGGAATCTTCCGGCCCGCCCGGATCGCCGGGCAGACTTACGTGGACGGTGGCACCGTGAACCCCGTGGCCGTCGATGTGGCACGGCGTTACGGCGCCGACGTGGTCATCGCCGTGGACATCTCCGGCGGCATGGACCGGACCGTTCCCGAGAGCACCCTGGAGACGATCCTCAAGTCCGTGGACATCATGTACTATCGAATCGCCCAGGCCCAGGTGCAAAGGGCGGACGTCCTGATCCGCCCCAATGTGGCCGGCATCGGCTCCGCCGATTTTACGAAGCGCCACCAGGCCATCCTGGAAGGCGAGCGGGCTGCCCAGGCGGCCATGCCGCAGATCCAGGCCATCCTGTCGAAGCTCCAGGCGGAGGGACGGCTGACGCTGCCCGGGGCGGCGGCTCCGGCGAAGTAGCGTTGCCGCATCGTCCGTAAACCATCCGGGATTCACCGGACGTTTTCATGCATGGGGAGGACGCAATGGATATCCAGCAACGGATCGATGCGGCGGAGACCATCCGGAACACCCTGCGGCTCAGGACGTTTCCGGTGGCGGTCAAGTTCCTGGAAGACGCAAAGGACTTTCCCGAGAAGACGCGGCGGCCCTTTACTGCGATGGGCAAGCGGGTGGCCCTCTGCCAGGCCGTCACGATGGCCCGCCTCTACGGCTGGACCGTCGGCCTGGCGAAAGAGGACCTGGTCTGCGTCCCCGCGGCCATCGCCTTCGGATTCAGCAATGCGGAGGACTCCGCGTTCGCCCTGGCGCGGCTCTTCTGCGGCGGCAGCTATTCCCGGAGCGAGGAGGTGGGCCGTGCCGAGGCCGAGACGATCGTCCGCCTCGGGAAGGGCGATTACGAGGCCATTCTGCTGGCCCCCCTGCAGCGGGCGGCCTTCGAACCGGACACGGTCGTTTTTTACGGCAATCCCGCACAGCTGATGCGGCTCGTCCACGCCTGGACCTACCGGACCGGGAAACGGGTTGACGGCCACTTCGGGGGGAAGGTCGAGTGTACGGAGTACCTGCTGGCGCCTTTCCGGACGCAGGAGGCACGCATCGCCGTTCCGGGCACGGGAGACCGCGTCTTCTCGCTGACGCAGGACGACGAAATGGTCTTTTCAATCCCGGGCACGGCGCTCATGGATCTGACGGCGGATCTCCGGGAGGCCGGGAAAAAGGTGGGCGCCACATATCCCGTTCCCGTGTTCCTGAACTTCCAGCCGGAGTTTCCTCCCTTATTCAAGGAACTGGGGAAGGAGCTGGGGATATTCTAGGCGGCTGTTGAAAAAGACCGCCTGGTGATCACGCAAAAGAGCCCGGATCCTGCGTTGCGCTGCATCCTTTGTCGTTGCGGCGTACGGACGGAGTACGCCTCGCTCCTCAGGATTTGCGCGCCTTGCATCCGGCCCTTTTTGAACAGCCTTGGAAGGAATGAAAAACGGCTGCTGAAAAAGGGGGACCGATCTGAAATCAGGCCCCCTTCCTGCTTTCAACGGCCTGTCGTCGATCACTTGTAGATGACCCGGTATGCCTTCTCCGCACCCGGGGGAACCTCGTCGATTTCCTCGAAGCCAAGCCCCGCGATGTCCGTCGCATTTTCGCAGACAGCCTGGGTGGCAAGAATTTCCCAGGACTTCGCAGTGTCCTCCCCAAGCTTGCTGGCGGCGTTCACCTCCGCGCCGAAGACGTCGGTGTCGCCGATCCGGAGGATCCGGCCGTAGCCCAGTCCGACGCAGAGAAGAATCCGCTCCTCTTCGGGCCGGATCTCGTTGTATGTCCGGAGCGTGTGCTGCATTTCGATCGAGCACTCCAGCGCTTTCCGGACGTTCCGGAAGATCACCAGGAAACTGTCCCCCTCCACCTTCAGCAGGATGCCGTCGTGATTCTCGATGATCGGGATCAGGATGCGCTGGGACTCGAAAATCGTCTGCAGGAAATGGATGATTCCAAACTGGGCGACGTTGCGGGAGAAGCCCGA